>NZ_JBEXSZ010000030.1:0-64646 GCF_040613865.1 Streptomyces sp. NPDC006197
GTCCGGCGACGTGGCCGAGGAGTACTTCACCACCATCGGCGACGACCGGGACGCGGTGTTCGCCGCGCGGGAAACGCATGTGCGTCGTAAGAACGCGTCGCCCGCGCGACCGACTACAGCCCCAGGTCCAGAGCGAGGCAGGAGTAGAAGTTCCACGCGCCTTCGGGGTTGTACTCCGCGGTCACCCCTGCGTTCGGCTCGGCCTGCTTCTCCTCGATCATGCTCTCGAGAGGGACGCGCTCGGGGAGCTTGCCGAACCGCTCGTGCCGCGCCACCGCCGCGGGGTCCACCGTGAGTTCCCTGTTCATGGCCGGTCTCCACTTCGTCGCTCATGGATCACGTTCTGCTCACTGTCCGAACAACCATCACTATGCCCCTCCTCGCGTAACCAGTCAAGATGGTTACGCGAGACGCGCCCGCGAGAGAGGTCGTCACGGGACGCCGAAGGGCGTGACGCGCGAGGGTCAGCGTCCAGGGGCGCGGACGGTGACCTCCTGGAGGAACCACTCGTTGCCGTCGGGGTCGGTGAAGGCGGCGAAGGTGCCGTAGCTGCGACGCTCCGGGGCCGGGCCGGGCACCCGGTGGGTCCCGCCGGCGTGGTGGAAGGCTCCGGTGGCGTCGTGGAACGGGCCGTCGACGTCGATGCCGCGCCCGGTCAGTTCCTCCACCGCCTGCTCGATGTCGGTCACGATCAGGTGCAGCCCCTGGGCCGAACCGGCCGGCGCGGTGGTCAGCCCCTCGCCGAAGATGACCGAGCAGGCGGAGCCGGGGGGCGTGACCTGGACGATGCGGTAGCCGTCGTGGATGGGGAAGTCGGCGTCGGCGCGGAATCCGAGCGTGTCGATATAGAACTCCTTGGCCTTGTCGACGTCCGAGACGGGGATGACGACGACTTCGAGCTTCAGGTCCATGGCGGTGCTCTCTCTTCCGGAGGTGCGGGGGCGGGAGGTCAGCGGGTGGCGCGTGCGGCGTTCTCGATGACGCGGGCGACGACGCCGGGCCGGGAGACGGCGACGGAGTGCGAGGCCGCGACCTCCGTGACGTGGGCGCCGGCCCGCTCGGCCATGAAGCGCTGCGCGGCGGCCGGGATGTTCAGGTCCTGGGTGGTGACGACGGCCCAGCTGGGGATGGTCTTCCAGGCGGCCGCGGTGGCCTTCTCCTCCAGCGCGGCCTGGGCGATGGGGCGCTGGCCGGCGGCGGCGAGGGCGGCCTCGGCGCGAGGGACGTCCGCCGCGAACTGGTGGGGGAACTCGTCCTGCCGGATGTAGAGGTCGGTTCCCGTGGCGCCGTCGGGGTTGGTCACGGGGACCGGGTCGAGGGCGCCGGGGAGGGTGGAGCCGGGGTACTTGCCGGTCAGCTCCAGCGCGGTCTCGCCGGGGGCGGGGAGGAACGCCGCCACGTAGACGAGGGCCTTGACGTCGGTACGGTCGGCGGCGGCCTCGCTGATCACGGAACCGCCGTACGAGTGACCGACGAGGATCTTCGGCCCCTTGACGTGGTCGAGCAGACCCCGCAGAGCGGTGGCGTCGCCGTGGGGGCCGCGCAGCGGGTTGGCGGCGGCCACGACGGGGTAACCGTCGGCGCGCAGCCTGGAGATGACGCCGTTCCAGCTGGAGGAGTCCGCGAACGCGCCGTGCTCCAGGACGACGGTGGGCCTGGATCCGTGCTTGCCGCCCTCGGCGGCGACGGCGGCGACCTCACCGGGGGCGCCGGCGCTGGCGGTGCCGGCCAGGGCGAGAGCCCCGAACGCGGCCGCCGCGAGGACTGCGGCTGCGACCCCGGTCGCCATCCGCTTCCCACCTACGCCCTTGAGGTTCGTCACGACAGATCCTTTCGACAGTGGATCGGCGGGCACGTGATGCGCCGTCACCGGTTTGCACGGTGACTAACTTGTCAGCCGCACCGTAACCTGTCAAGACGGTGATGCGGCTTGAGAAACGGGCACTTCCTGGATTCATAACCGCTTCGACAGGTGATACCTTCACGACAAGGAAGTAACCGCCTTATCCGGTTACTTACCAGGGGTACGGCACACGCGTCGCGCAAGGCCGTCACACGCACTGATGTGCGGACGGGCTGCGCGGAGAAGAGTGAGGGCGTGCGCCGGCCCCCGGTCCGACCGCCCCCTGCGCCGGGCAGGGAGCGAGCCACAGCGCACGGAGGGTTTCACATGATCAACAGGCGTACCTTCAGCAAGGTCTTGGGGCTCGGTACGGGAACGGCCGCCGCTTCGCTGGCCGGCCTCCAGGGCGTGGCGAACGCCGCCGCCCCGAGCCACGACGACGAAGCACCCGCCGTACCGGCGGCCACTTCGGGCACGCACGCCTCCTTCCCCGTCCTCAAGCAGGTGAAGGCCGGTCTGCTGGACGTCGGCTACGCCGAACTGGGTCCCGCCCACGGGCCCGCGGTCATCTGCCTGCACGGCTGGCCGTACGACATCCACAGTTACGTCGACGTCGCTCCCCTGCTGGCGGACCAGGGCTACCGCGTGATCGTGCCCTACCTCCGCGGCCACGGCACGACGCGCTTCCTCTCCTCCCGAACGTTCCGCAACGCGCAGCAGTCGGCGATCGCACTGGACGTCATCGCGCTCATGGACGCCCTCAGGATCCACAAGGCCGTGATCGCAGGCTTCGACTGGGGTTCGCGGACGGGCGACATCCTCGCGGCCCTGTGGCCGGAGCGGGTCAAGGCGCTGGTCTCGGTCAGCGGCTACCTCGTCACCAACCGCGCCATGCAACTGGAGCCGATCTCACCGGCCGCCGAGCACACGTGGTGGTACCAGTACTACTTCGCGACCGAGCGCGGCAAGAAGGCCATGGAGCGCGAAGACCTCCGCCACGACCTGACCCGGCTCGTCTGGGACCTGGTCTCGCCGACCTGGAACTTCGACGACGCCACCTTCGAGCGCACCGCGGCGGCCTTCCGGAACCCCGACTATGCCGCGATCGTCATCCACAACTACCGCTGGCGACTGGGTCTCGCCGAGGGCGAGCGCCGCTACGACCGCTACGAGGACCTGCTCGCCACAGCCCCGCTCATCGGGGTGCCCACCCTCACCATCGACCCCCTGCTCGACCCCTTCACCGCACCGCCCGGTGACGGCTCCTCCTACCGCGGCAAGTTCACCGGCCCGTACGAGCACCGCGCGCTGTCCGTCGGACACAACGTGCCGCAGGAGGCGCCGACGGCGTTCGCGCAGGCCGTCGTCGACGTGGACCACTTCTAGCGGAACCGGGCCGGCCGCCCCCTCCCCCGTCGGCCGGCCTCTCCCCCACCGCCCGCGCCGGTTCGCGGCGCGCCTGGGCGACGGTCCGCCTCCGGGCCCAGGACCTGCGCCCCATGCGCGCCGCGAACCCGCCGGCTTTCGACGTGGTGCTGCTGCAAGGGGAGGCGACGTGCCATCCCGCGCGGGAAGTTCTGACACCGGCGATGCCCGTCGCGGTCGCGGCCTGCGTACCGGGCATCCTGGTGTCCGTCTCACGGCGGTCGGCCCACCTCAGCGACTGAGGGGCGTTTCAGCAGGTCAGTGCCGGGCCGGTGACACGCACCGGAAGCTGTCGGCGGCGGCCGGGTCGCCGTGGCCCCGGTAGCGGGACACCTTCGGGTAGGCGCACAGATCGCGGGTGACCTGCTCACCGGAGGAGTTCGTGAGCGTGGCGGTCAGGGTGCTGGGCGCCCTGCCCTGCTCGACCCAGGCCCGCAGGGCTCCGAGGTCGTCGGTCTGCCCCGTCAGGGCGCAGTGGGCCGCACCGGGCGCGAGGAAGAGACGGTAGAAGTCGTCGACCCGCCGGGCGCCGCCCATCTTCCGCTCGACCTGCCGGCGGTAGGTCACCGTGCCCTGGGTCGGGATGAGCTGGTCCTGCTGTCCGTGCCAGGTCAGGAGCTTGCCGCCGGACTTGCGGAAGGCGGTCAGGTCCGGGTCGTCGGTGCCGATGACCCGGTCGTACTCGGCCTGGGACTGCCGGAACAGTTCGGTGAACCGGCTGTAGGTGATCGTCGAGACGTCGAAGGAGGGCTGCTTCTTCAGCCAGGTGGCGACCCAGGCGGACGGGACGGGGAACGGAGCGCCCTTGAGGTCGCCGTTCGCGTCCGGCAGCGTGCCCGCCAGGTACGGGAACTTCAGGTCGGCGCCGATCGGGACGCCGGACCACAGCTTCTTGCCCGAGGTGGTGCGCGGGCCGTCCCAGACCTTGCGGACCACGGCCGCGTCGGCCGCGCTGACGGTCAGCTCCCTGCCCTCGCACACGACCTTGGTGCCGATGAGCCGGCGGGGGTCGAAGTCGCAGTGGGCCGGGTTCTCGACCAGGCCGTCCTCGACGCCGTCGAGGGGGTCGCAGGCCTTGACGGCGGCGGTGTTGAAGGCGTCGAACTCACACCCGCTGGGGTAGGTCTTCTCGTTGTTCATCACCACCTGCGGCCACAGCGTGGCGACCTCGAACTCGTCCCAGTTGACGGCCGGCGCGTTGGCGAGGATGCCGTCGTAGTCGTCGGGGTGGCGCTGGGCTTCCGCGTAGCCCTGGCGGCCGCCGGTGGAGCAGCCGTTGAAGTACGCGTAGGAGGCCGCCCTGCCGTAGTAGTCGCCGATGACCTGCTTGGCGACGACGGCCGTCTCGTGCTCGGAGCGGGAGGCGAAGTTCTTCAGCAGCGTGGTGTCGACCTGGCCCTTGGCGTCCAGGGCCCAGCTGGTGTCGAGGTAGGTCTTGACGCCGGCGTCGGTGGTGGCGGCGGCGTAGCCGTTCTTGACGGCGCCCGCCAGCGCGGTGCCGTAGTCGCCGGCGGCGAAGGCGCTTCCGCCGACCGTCTGCAGGCGGCCGTTCCAACTGTCCTGGGGAAGCCAGATCTTCACCTTGGTGTGGTCGCCCTCGCCCGGGTGGGTGAGCGTGACCGTCAGATCGCAGGAGGCCGGCACGTCGGTGATCTGCGAGGCGGGGAGAGGCGGGATCGCCGGCACGTCGACGGTCCCGGCCGGACGGGCGACCGCCACGACGTTCTCCACCGCGGTGCCCGCGGGGGCCTGCACGGTGACGGTCGAGCAGCTGAGCGGCTGGGCGGAGATCCCGGCACCCGCCCATGCGGTCGGCGGGGACACCGCCGCGGCCAGCGGCATCCCCGCCGCGACGGCGGTCAGAAGTCGTCGTCTCATGTTTCCTCCACCAGAAGTGCGTCACCGCACGAAGCGGTTCCTCTTGCGTTGACATGTTTCCGCACAGCGTGCGCGAGAAGAGACTGACATGAGCCTGCATCACCGGTCAAGACGGTTACTCAGCAGGGAAGGGGAGCCATGACCGGGGCGAGCACCGAGGTCGTACGACATCACCCGGGCTTTCTGCACGGCCGCCCCCGCCTGGGTAGCATGCGCAGCTACATCCATGTGTTAGGGAGTGAACGGTTGTGACCAGCCAGCCAGCCGCCACGCTCCGAACGCGGCTCGTCGATCAGGCCGCGTCGGATCTGAAGGAGAACCGTCGACGCCAGCAGGAGCTGGCCGAGAAGGTCAGGATGCTGAAGCAGGAGGAAGCTCTCCTCGTCGACATCCTCAAACTCGCCGAACGGTACGAGAGTTTGGCGGAACCCTCGCCTCTGCCCGAGCAGGCTCAGGAAGATCCCGTGACCACCGGGACCACGTCACGCAAGGCACCCGCCTCGTCATCCACCGGTGCTCCCGCGCGGCGGGCGGCACGGACGGGAAAGCCCGCGAGGGCAGTCGCGAAGGGGAAGTCGCGGCAGCCCCTGCTCGGAGACCTCCTGATGTCCCTGCTCGCCGGTGGCGACGAGCCGCGCCGTGCGAAGGAACTGCGGGACGAGCTGCTGGAGAAGCACCCGGACCGCAACCCCACTCCGCAGGTCGTGCGCAACACCCTGGAGTCGCTCGTGGCCAAGGGGCACATCCGGCGTCACAAACAGCAGCGATCCGTGATGTACACCCTCGAAGAATCCGGCCGCCGCGCACTCGCGGCCCAGTGAGCCGCCCACGCGGCACACGGCTGAAGCGGACGCCCCTTCGTCGGCGGTTCGTCGGACGGCCGGAGGCGCGCCGCTGAAACCGGCCGGCCGAACGGCAGCGGCGGCGTCCGGAGCGGGCGGCGTTCGGCAACGCGTGGCGCGCCTCCGACCGGTGGCGGCCGGTCAGCCCTTGAGGGCGAAGAAGCGCATCGGCGAGTTCGGTTCGAAGCCGATGCGCGGGTACACGGGTGCCCCGGCGACGGTCGCGTGCAGGGTGGCGCGGGTCAGGCCGGTGGCGCGGGCCCCCTCGTACAGCGCCTTCCTCGTCACCGCCTCCCCGTATCCGCGACGCTCCCAGTCAGGGTCCGTGGCGACCAGTACGACGAAGAGACGGCCGTCCGCCTCCACCGTCGCGGCGCAGGTCACCGGGACTCCGTCGCGCATGCCCAGGTAGGCATGGACCTGGTCCTTCCACAGCGCGGAGCCGGCGAGGCCGTCCCTGCCGTCCTCCAAGGGGAAGCCGTACGCGCGGGAGTTGAGGTCCGCGTACGCCTGAAGCTGTTCGTCGGTCGTCACCCGCACGAACGTCAGATCCGGATGGACCGGCTCCGGCAGGGGCAGCAGGTCCCCCGCCATGCCCGTGCCGGGGAAGGCGTGCACAAGGCCCGCTCGCTCGGCCGCCGCGTCCAGGCCCGCGCGCGCGTCGTCCTCGATCAGGTCCTCGAAGACCCACAGGAAGCCCGGCTGCCTCTTCGCGCGCATGACCTCCGCCGCCTCGTGCAGACGCTGCTCCAGAAGCCCGGCGTCGACGCCGACATCGGTCAGGGTGACGCAGTTCCAGAAGGCGAACCGACAGTCGGCCCAGCGGACGGCGATGCCCGGAAGGTCACGGACGTCCGCGTCCTTGTCCCGGTCGAGCACCATGGCCCGCCAGGCCACCGCCAGTTGCTCCATCGATTCGACAGAGTCCCCGAGAACGGCCACTGGAATCCCTCACTTCGTCGAGATGTACGAGATATGCGAGACGTACGGGATCTGCGCGCAGATCGCACGGCTTCGGGGTCTCCTTCCCTCCTGGAGCGCTCATCAGTCGGCAACGAGGTGAGTGGTGGGAGCTCGGTGCGGAGCTCCTTCGGGCCGGCGGCGCACTTCTCGGCGTCTCTGGTGGTGGACAGGACCACGGTCGTCCACCGCCCGAGGTCTACGGTGGCTCTTCTGCCGGTCGCCGAGTCCGGCCGCCTCACATGATGAAAGGTGTTACAAGGCAATGATCGCCGCATATCAGGGTGAACCGGGTTCCAATTCGGCGGCAGCCACGCAGCACCTGTTTCCCGGCATCACGGAGCTGCCCTGCACCGGCTTCGAGCAGGCCCTGGACGCCGTGACGCTCGGCACCGCCGACCTGGCGGTGATTCCGGTGGACAACTCCGCCGCCGGTCGGGTCGCGGACGTGCACCACCTGCTGCCGGAGTCGGGGCTCTTCGTGACCGGCGAGCACTTCCTCGCCATCCGCTTCGACCTGATGGGCGTCCCCGGAGCCACGCTGGACGACATCGAGTGCGTACGCAGCCATGTGCACGCGCTGGGGCAGTGCCGGAAGGTGCTGCGGGAGGGCGGCTGGCGCACGCTCGTCAGTGACGACACGGCGGGGGCCGCCCGTGAGGTGGCGGAGCTCGGCGACGTACGGCATGCGGCGCTGGCCCCGCCCGCCGCGGCCCGGCACTACGGTCTGGAGGTCCTCCGCCCGGAGGTCGAGGACGATCCGGACAATACGACGCGGTTCGTCGTGCTCTCCCGCGAGCCCGCGTTCGCGCCCGTCGGCGAGGGGCCGACGATGACGAGCCTGTTCTTCGCCGTACGGAACATCCCGAGCGCCCTCTACAAGGCTCTGGGCGGCTTCGCCAGCAGCGCGGTCAACCTCACCAAGATCGAGAGCTACCAGAGGGGCGCCGGGCTCAGCCCGAGCCGGTTCTACGTGGAGATCGAGGGGCACCCGGACGAACCGCAGGTGGCGCTGGCCCTGCACGAGCTGCGTTTCTTCTCCACCGAGGTACGCGTCCTCGGTGTGTACCCGGCCCATCCGCACCGCCGCAGCGGCGTGGCGACCGCCTGACGGTCAGGGCGGGCCTGCGGGCACGATCGCCCTCGGGACGGCGACGGGGCAGGGCGGCGCTCCCGGGCGCGGGTCACAAGCCGACCTCCGCACCCGTGGCGCCTCCCTGCCCCGTCGACCGGGTCAGGACCCTTCTCGCCTGGGCAGTCGCCAGCCGGGGCGCGGGAAGTGGCAGGTGTACCCGTCCGGGTAGCGCTGCAGGTAGTCCTGGTGCTCGGGCTCGGCCTCCCAGAACGGGCCCGCGGGGGTGACCTCGGTGACCACGGGGCCCGGCCACAGGCCCGAGGCGTCGACGTCGGCGATGGTGTCCTCGGCCACGCGCCGCTGCTCGTCGTCCAGGTAGAACACGGCGGAGCGGTAGCTGTCCCCGATGTCGTTGCCCTGGCGGTTCTTCGTGCTCGGGTCGTGGATCTGGAAGAAGAACTCCAGCAGGGTCCGGTAGTCGGTCACCGTACCGTCGAAGATGATCTCGACGGCCTCCGCGTGCCCCTCGTGACGGCGGTACGTGGGGTGGGCCAGGTCGCCGCCGCTGTATCCCACCCGCGTCGCCAGCACACCCGGCTGCGCGCGGATGAGTTCCTGCATGCCCCAGAAGCAGCCGCCCGCCAGTACGGCCCTCTCCTCGCTGCCGGTCATCGCCCGTCACCGTCCTCTTCGCTTGTCGCGTCGCCTCGGGCCGCCCTCTCGGGCCGGCCGGTCGGCCTCGGGTGTGTCGTATCACCGAAGGGTGGACACGCTCCAGACTGACACAGAAGCTCATCACCGGTCAAACAGGTGACGCAATGGAAGGTGCCGCCGGGTCGGGGCCGGAGCGGTCAGGCCTGGGCGGCCTGCTGACGCGCCCGGTAGTTGGCGGCCTTGACCCGGTTGCCACAGGTCTTCATCGCGCACCATTCCCGGCGGTGGCCCCGCGAGCGGTCGAGGTAGACCTGCGTGCACTCCGGGCGGGCGCACTCCCTCAGCAGGGTGGCTTCGTCGCCGCCCAGGAGCCGGACCGCCTCGCGGGCCAGCGTCGCCAGCCCCTGCGCGACCGACCCCGTCCGCATGACCCCATCGGGCCCCAGCCGCAGCGTCACCGGCAGACCGGAGGCGTGCAGGTTCACCTCCGCGACCGCTTCCGTCGGCAGTGGCCGCGCATCGAGGCGAGCGGCCACCAGGTCGTAGACCGCCTCGCGCAACTGCACGGCGATCACCACATCCGCCTCACCCGCACCGGGCGCCAGGTCCACCATCCCCGACTCCACGAACCAGTCGTCCAGGAGACCGGGCGTGGCCAGCTTCTCCAGGGGCGCGGCATTGCGGCGCGCCCGCAGGGTGCCGACGAAGTCCAGGCAGAGCGTCCCGCAGGGAAATGCATGATTCACGTAACCATACTGAACGGTGACTGCGCGCATGGCAAGCCCCGGCCGGCCGGCACTGACCGAGAATCGCGTTCCCGGCCCCTCCCGCAAGCGTTGATCATCGGGATCACGGCCGTGACAGGAGCCTCCGTACGGTTCTGCCGCCTTCGCCTGAGCGGCTCAGCGCGGGCCGGTGCCGCGACTGAACCAGCCGCTGAACGCCCGTGCCCCCGCCGCGGAATCGGCCTTCTCCAGTACCGTCTCGGCCGCCGCGCGCCAGGTCGCCCGGTCGGCGCGGGGCGGCGGCACGAACGGGCCGCGCTCCGGGGCGTCGACGGCCGCGCCGAAGAAGTCGCCGCCCTTGCGCTTGACGTCGTCCGTGCCCCAGGACCGGCCGCTGCCGCGGGCGGGGGCCTTCTGGAGGTGGGGAATGTGCTTGGCGCAGTGGATGTACGCCTCGTCGACGGCGATCTCGACCCACATCAGGGCCCGCCGGCCGGGTACCGGGTCGACGGTGAGTGCGGCGTCGGGATGGGCGCGGCGCATCTCGTCGTCGGCGACGACCCTGGCCCGGCCGTTGACGTGGAGGCCGATGCGGTCGCGGAGGAAGTCCACCATCAGGACGCCGACGTGCGGGTTCTCCTCGATGTTGCCGAGGCTGGCGTGGACGCCGTTGCCCCGGTACTCGGGGTAGGCGAGTGTCGTCTCGTCGAGGACGTGGAGGAAGCCGGGCGGGCCGGCTCGGAAGGTGCTGTCGCAGGCTCCGTGGCGGTCGGCGGTGGCCAGGAAGAACATCTCCTGTCGTGCCGTGAACTCGCGCATCCGGGGGTTCAGCCGATCGAGGACCTGTTCGGCGTAGAACCGGTCGGCGCGTTCGGTGGTGCCCAGGCGCCGCTGGACGAGGTGTTCGCCGTCGCTGCCCGGGCGGGTGGTGCGCAGGGCTGCCGTCCGCCGCTCGGTCTGTTCGAAGGTGCTCGGGTCCTGCTGGAAAGTGCTCACGTCGTTGCCCCGGCCAGTTCCTCTAGGGAGTCGTGTCGTATGCGGTGGGTGGGGATGCCGACACCCACCAGGGCCTCGACACCGCGGCGGATCATTCCGGGCGGGCCGGACAGATAGGCGTCGTGGGTGTACCACGGGCCGTGCTCACGGATGGCGTCGGGCAGTCCGCCGGAGGGCAGGCCGCCGGGGCCGTCGTCCAGGACGGGTCGGACCGAGAGCCAGGAGTGCGACTGCCGGAGCCGGAGCATCGTCTCGATGTCGTACAGGCCGTGGTTCTCGCGGGCACCGTAGAAGACGTCGACGGTGCGACGCCTGCCGTGCCGGGCGACGTCCTCCACGAGGGCCTTGATGGGTGCGATGCCGGTGCCGCCGCCGAGGCACAGCAGCCCGTTGTCGGTGCTGTGGTCCACGGTCATGGAGCCGGCGGGGGGACCGAGCCGGATGACGTCGCCGGGACGGGCGCGGCGCACGAGGGCGGTGGAGACCCAGCCCGCCGGGACGGCCTTGACGTGGAAGGAGAGCAGCCCGTCGGCGCGGGGCGCGGAGGCGAAGGAGTAGTGCCGCCAGACGCGCGGCCACCACGGGGTCTCCAGGGAGGTGTACTGCCCGGCGAGGAAGGGGTACGGCTGGTCGGGCCGGACCGTGACGACCGCGATGTCCGGGGTCCGCATCTCGTGGGCGACCACCTCGGCCTGCCACCAGGCGGGCGAACGGAGTTCGTCCTCGGTCGCCGCGTCGATCATGATCTGCGAGATCGTGGTGTAGGCGGCCACCCACGCGGCCTCGGTCCTCGGCCCCCAGACGGCGGAGGCGTGACGGGTGAGGGCGCCGATCAGGGCCTCACCGACGGCCGGGTAGTGCTCGGGGCGGGTGCCGTACTTCCGGTGCCCGCGGCCGAGGTGGGTGAGGTACGTGGTCAGGGTGGCGGGGTCGTCCGCGTGGGTCGCGGCGGTGAGCAGTGCCTTGAAGAGGCGGTCCCGCTGGGTGTTCATCGCCGCGGGGAAGAGCTCCCGCAGCTCGGGGTGGTGGAGGAAGAGCAGGGCGTAGAAGTACGAGGTGACCTGGTCGGCGATCGGCTCGATCTCGGCCATGGTGCGGCGCAGGAGGGCCGCGTCCGACTCGTCCGACGGGCCGGTCCCGGCCGTGCCGGCCGGCGCGTGGGGCCCCTGGGTTGTGTAGGGGCTGTGAGGCGCGTGAGGTGCCTGGGATGCCTGGGGCACCTGGGGAGCAGAAAACGCGTCAGGTGCCTGAGCCGGCCTGCGTGTGAACCAACCCCCGCCTTCACCTGCCCCGTCGGACGACGGAGTGGTCGGAGTTCCCATCGGTGTGCCTCGCCTCGAATTGCCTCGCCCTCACGCCCACCCGTACGAGGGCGGCCTGACCATACATCGGCCGTCTGAAGGAGCGGATATGCGCGATGGGCCACTCCGTGAACGCGTTCGCCCAGCTCAGAGGCGTGTTACCAATGAGTTCGAAGGATGCGCATACGTGTTCGGTGGGCTGCGGGCGGCGAACCCCCGACGGAAAAGTCACGCGACCACCAGAACTTCTCCATAATCTTCCGAAGAATTCCTCGACGATCAGCGGTCCGCTCCGGCGGCGGGTCCGGCCGCGCTGTGTTCGCGGTCCTCCTGGGCCATCCGTCCTCCCGGCATGCCCCGAGCACGCTTCCGCCATCATTCATTGCAACGCATCGTTGCATTCAGCTTCAGCGTCATTGCATCAATTTACCGCTATTCACCTGGGGTTACGCGGTCAACTCATTGACGTCAATGTGAATGCAACGTAGCTTTCATACATCTTCGAACAAGTCGTATCGCGAGATGAGGACGCACCATGAGCGACTCCCTCCACACCGTCACGGCACTGCCGACGGAGCGTCGGACCGGCTGCCCCTTCGACCCCCCGGCCGAGCTGCTCGACGCCCGCCGGCACGGACCCATCAGCCACTACACCCACCCCGGCGGAAAACCCGGCTGGCTGATCACCGGATACGACATGGTGCGGTCGGTCCTGGCCGACCCGCGGTTCAGCTCGCGCAAGGACCTCATGAACGTCGTCGACTTCCAGCTTCCTCCGGCGCCGCCCGGCGAGTTCCTCCTCATGGACGAGCCCGAGCACGGCCGCTACCGCAAGCCCCTGATCGGCAAGTTCACCGTGCGGCGGATGCGGATGCTCACCGAGCGGATCGAGCAGATCACCGCCGACTGCCTGGACGCCATGGAGGAGGCCGGGCCGACGGCGGATCTGGTGACCGCGTTCGCCAAGCCCATCCCCACCATCGTGATCTGCGAGATCCTGGGCGTGCCCTACGAGGACCGGGCGTCCTTCCAGGAGCAGATCGACACGTTCATGGGCGGGGAGGTCAGCGACGAGGAACTGATCGCTGCCTACACCGCGACCCAGGAGTACCTCGCACAGCTGGTGGCGGCCAAGCGCGCCCACCCCACCGACGACGTCCTCAGCGAGCTCACCGACAGCGATCTGACCGACGAGGAGCTGAGGGGCATCAGCCTCATCCTCCTGGCGGCCGGTTTCGACACCACCGCGAACATGCTGTCCCTCGGCACCTTCGCGCTGCTGCAGAACCCGGACCAACTCGCGGCGCTGCGTGCCGATCCCGCGCTCACCGACGGGGCCGTGGAGGAACTGCTGCGGTATCTGAGCGTCGCCAAGACGTTCCACAGGACGGCGCTGGAAGACATCGAGCTGGGCGGCCAGACCATCAAGGCCGGCACGACGGTCGTCCTCTCGTACAACACCGCCAACCGCGACCCCGACCGCTTCGCCGACCCCCACGCGCTCGACCTGAGCAGGCAGGCCGCCGGACACCTGGCCTTCAGCCACGGCATCCACCAGTGTCTGGGCCAGCAGCTGGCCCGCGTCGAGATGCGGGTCGCGTTCCGCGCGCTGGTCGACCGCTTCCCCACCCTGCGCCTGGCGGTGCCGGCCGAGGAGGTCGTCCTGCGCCCGGAGAGCGCGGACATCTTCGGGGTGAAGAGCCTCCCCGTCATCTGGGACGCGAAGTGAGCGCGCCCCGGCTGACCGCCGACCGGGAACGCTGCATCGGCGCCGGCATGTGCGCCATGACCGCCCCCGACGTCTTCGACCAGGACCCGGACGACGGCCTCGTGCTCCTGTTGCACGCCGAGCCGCCCGCCGCCCACCGCGCGGCCGCACGGATGGCCGTCGGCGTCTGCCCCTCCGGGGCGATCGCCCTCCACGAGCCGGAACCCGACGGCTCCTAGCCGCCAGGGGCGACCGCATCCGTCCGAGCCCCCGCCGCGCAGGTCGGGGGCTCCCGCACGACCACGCTCCTGACCCTGACGGCACGGTGAGGTCGACAGGTGGGACCGATTCGTTCCACGCCGCCGTTCGAAACGGTACGCGGCCGCCCCGCAAGCCGGAAGAAGCCTCCTCGCCGGCGGAAGCGTCCCTGTCCCCAGGACTCGCCCGGTCTGCCCGGCCCGCCGGGTTCAGTGGCCGGTCGTTCCCAGCGAGAGGTGGTGGAGGCGGAGCGCCAGGTGGATCTCCAGGGCATTGGCCGGGGTGTTCCAGTCGGGGCCCAGGAGCTGCGCGACGCGGTCGAGGCGCTGGACGACGGTGTTGACGTGGACGTGGAGGGCGTCCTTGGCACGGGAGAGGCTGGCCCCCTGGTCGTAGTAGGCGTGCAGGGTGCGCACCAGTTCGGTGCCGCGCTCGCTGTCGTAGGCGAGGACGGGGCCGAGGACGCGCTCGACGTACGCGCCGACGTCGGCCCGGTCGCCGAGCAGGACACCGATGAATCCCAGGTCGGCGATGTCGGCGCCGTCTCCGGTGCGGTCGAGGGCGTGGAGCGCCGACAGGCAGCGCAGGGCCTCGGCGTGGAGGGCGGCGAGGTGTTCCGGCCCGGTCCCGGGCCCGGCCGCGCCCACGGTGACGGGCGCGCCGACGACCCGCGCGAGGTCGGCGGCGAGTTCACGGGCGAGCGCTCCCGGCCGGTCGCAGGGCACCAGCAGGACGCTGCGCCCGTGCCGGGTGCCCGCCAGGCCGCCGGGCCCTCGCACGACGCGGGCGGCTTCCGCGGCGAGCCGGGGGCGCAGGGCGGACTCGCTGTCGAGGACGGCGACGGCGTGGGGCCGGGTCAGGTCGACTCCGAGGCGCCGGGCGCGCAGGGTGAGGCTTCTGCCGTCCCAGTGCGCCGAGGAGGAGGGGCCCGCGAGGAGGTCGTCGAGGAGCTCGCCTCGTACCCGGTCCTCGGTCTCGGCGACCGAGCGGCGGATCAGCAGGAGCATCGCGGTGACGAGCGCCGCGCGTTCGAACAGACGCCGGTCGGCCTCGGAGAGATCCGCGCGTCCGGTCAGGACGATGCTGCCCAGCGGTTCGGCGCCGGCGAGGACGGCGCAGGTCCACACGCCGTGGGCGTGGACGGCGCGGCCCTCGCTGTGCGCCGCGTCGAGACTGACGGTGGAGGGCGTCACCGGTTCGGTGCCGACCCGGGCCAGCTCCGTGCCGTCGGTGTCGTGGACGGCCACTCCTCCGCCGAGCAGCGCCGCGATCTCGGCCGCCACCTCGTCGGTGCCGGCGCCGCGCAGGACCAGCTTGGACAGCCGGTCGTGGGCGTCGGAGGCCTGGTGCAGGGCCTCGCTGTGGGCGCGGGCGGTCGCGTTGGCGGCTTCGAGCCGGGCGAGGGCGGTGCGGGTCTCCTCCAGTCGGCGTGCGCTGTCGATGGCGACGGCGGCGTGGTCGGCGAGCGAGCCGAGGAGGGCGATGGCGTCGGGCGTGAACTCGCGCGGGGTGCGGTCCGCCGCGAAGAGGACGCCGATGATCTCCTCCCCCAGGCGGAGCGGGACGCCGAGGATGCCGCGGAGTCCTTCCTCGGCCACGCCGTCGTCGATGGTGCCGGTGTGCCGGTAGCGCCGGTCGGTGCGGTAGTCCGTACTGGCGTAGGGGCGGGCGGTCTGCGCGACCAGGCCGCCCAGGCCCTCGCCCATGCCCAGTCGGAGCTGCTGGAAGGCCGCCGAGACGGACCCCTCGGTGACACGCATGAAGGTGTCGTGTGCGACCGGGTCGTTCAACGTCAGGTAGGCGACGTCCGAACCGAGCAGGGTACGGGCCCGGCGGACGATGGCGCGCAGCACGGCGTCCAGGTCCCGCAGGCCGGCCAGGTCGCCGGCGGTGTCGAACAGCGCCACCAGCTCCGTCTCCCGACGCCGGTGCTGATCGAGCGCCCGCCGCACCGACAGGGCGACCTCGGTGGTCTCCTCGATCCACTCGACGTCCGCGGGGGTGGTCCCGCCGGCCCGTGAGCGCGCGAGCTGGGCGGCGAACTCCTGTGCGGGGGCGTCGGCGGCAAGGAGGTCCAGCATGCGGCGCGCGGCCGTCTCGGCGGTCGACGGTGTTCGGGCGGCGGCTCGACGGTCGGCGGTCATGGGGCCTCCTCACGGTCGTGTCGGCGGGTGGTGCTGCGGTCGTGAAGCCCGGCCCGGTCCGTCGTCCCACCCGTCAGGGCGACGGACCGGGCGGCTCACGCGTGCGTCGGTGCTACGCCCGGTCGCCCGCGGTGACCACGGGCGCCGCCGCGGTCTCCTCGTCCTTGGTGCGGGTGAGGTCGCGGCCGAGGGTCTCCCGGGTGACGGCCACGGTGATGGTGGTGATCACGGCCGCCGCGCAGAGGTAGATGCTGATGGGCGTGGAGCTGCCGTAGTCCTTGAGGAGTTCGACCGCGATGATCGGGGCGAGGGCGCCGGCGAGGATCGAGGCGAGCTGGGAGCCCATGGAGGCGCCGGAGTAGCGGACCTTGGTGTCGAACATTTCGGAGATGAACGCGGCCTGCGGTCCGTACATCGCTCCGTGCAGCAGCAGACCGGCGGTGACGGCCAGGGCGATCACCACGAACGACCTGGAGTCGACGAGGCCGAAGAAGACGAACGCCCAGATCGCCATGCCCGCGGAACCGATGAGGGTCACCGGCCGGCGGCCGATGCGGTCGGACAGCGCGCCCCAGAGGGGGATGGTGACGAAGTGGACGGCCGAACCGATCAGGACGGCGTTCAGCGCGGTGCTCTTCGCCAGTCCCAGGTGGGTGGTGACGTACACGAGGAGGAACGAGGTCAGGATGTAGTACGAGATGTTCTCGCCGAAGCGGGTGCCGATCGCGGACAGGACCTCACGCCAGCTGCGCTTGAACACCTCGACGACCGGGGCCTCCTCCTTCACGCCCTGCGCGGCGGCGGCCTCGGCCTTCGCCTGCGCCTCCAGGAAGACCGGGGACTCGGAGACCGAGACGCGGATCCACAGGCCGATCATGACGAGGAGGCCGGAGAGCAGGAACGGTATGCGCCAGCCCCAGGACTGGAAGGCGGCGTCCGACTGGACGGCGGCGAGCAGCGACAGGACTCCGGTGGCGAGCAGGTTGCCGCCGGGGGCGCCGGCCTGCGGCCACGAGGCCCAGAAGCCGCGGTTCTTGTCGCCTCCGTGCTCGGAGACGATCAGGACCGCCCCGCCCCATTCGCCGCCCAGGGCGAAGCCCTGGACCAGGCGCAGCACCGTCAGCAGGACCGGCGCCCAGACGCCGATGGTGTCGTACGTGGGCAGCAGGCCCATCGCGAAGGTGGCGCCGCCCATCATCAGGAGGCTGAGCACCAGCAGCTTCTTGCGTCCTATCTTGTCCCCGAAGTGGCCGAAGACGATCCCGCCGAGCGGCCGGGCGGCGAACCCGATGGCGTACGTGATGAAGGCGATGAGCGTGCCCACCAGCGGGTCGGCGCTGGGGAAGAACAGCGTGTTGAAGACGAGCGCGGCAGCCGATCCGTACAGGAAGAAGTCGTACCACTCGATCGTGGTGCCGATCAGGCTCGCTCCGACGATGCGGCCGATGCCGCCTCTCGGCTTGGTGGTGGTGTCAGACATGGGTTCACCGGTTTCACGAAGGGACGGAACGGGGCGGAACGAGGTGGTGCGGGTGCGGCAGGGCCTGCGGCGGGCGGGGTCAGCCGGCGGTCCAGCCGCCGTCGAGCGGCAGGGACGTGCCCGTGAGGTATCCGGAGTGGGGGCCGCACAGCCACAGGACGGCGGCGGCCACCTCTTCGGACTCCAGGAGCCGCTTGACGGGTGAGCGGGCGAGCATCACGTTCGAGAGGACGTCGCCCTCGCTGATGCCGTGGGCGGCGGCCTGGTCGCGGACCTGACCCTCGACCAGGGGGGTGCGGACGTATCCGGGGTTGACGCAGTTGCTGGTGACTCCGTGCGGGGCGCCTTCGATCGCGGCGACCTTGCTGAGTCCCTCGAGTGCGTGCTTGGCGGTCACGTAGGCGGCCTTGTAGGCGCTGGCCCGCAGTCCGTGGACGCTGGAGATGTTGACGATCCGGCCCCAGCCCTGTCCGTACATGTGCGGCAGCGTCCTCCGCATGAGCAGGAACGGGGCGGTGACCATCACCTTCTGGATCAGTTCGAAGCGTTCCACCGGGAACTCGGTGAGGGGCGCGACGTGCTGGAGGCCGGCGTTGTTCACCAGGATGTCGACCTCGGCCGGGAGGAGGTCGACGGCTCCCGGGTCGGCGAGGTCGGCCACCCGAGCCTGGCCTCCGGCGATCTCGGCGACCGCCTCGGCCGCCGCGGCGTCCCGGTCGACCACGTGGACGGCGGCGCCCGCCCGCGCCAGGGCGAGCACACAGGCCCGGCCGATGCCGCTGCCGCCGCCCGTCACCAGGGCCGTGCGCCCGCCGAGGTCGATACCGGCGACGGGCGACGGCAGAGGGGCCGGGGTGGGAAATGTGTTCGTCATGGCCGGAAACAGTAGGGAGCGCCTTCCGCCCGGCCTATGGATGGACCACCTACAGTCCTGGGCAGTTCAATGGGGTGAAACCCCATAGGCTCCCTCGGAAGGGGGCCGTGACGCTCAGGAGGAGGCGCCGCCCTTCCCCGTGTCCAGGGAGCAGCTGTTGGCCAGGGTGACGGGGTCCTGGCCGGCACTCAGGGCGACGGTGCCCGAGGCGGGCGGACGGTGGCCCGTCCCCAGCCAGCTCTCCAGGGCCGTGAAGGCGGTGTGGTGGCACGGGGTGAGGGGGCGCAGCCGGCCGGGGAACGCGTCGACGAGCGAGTCGGTGTGGGTTCCGCCCTCGATGCGGTAGTAGCGGTGCAGGAAGCCGCGGCCGGCCTCGCGCACCATCCGCGCGTAGACGTCCGAGTCCCGGCTGATCGGCAGCAGGGCGTCCAGGGTGCCGTGCAGGGTGATCAGGGGCTTTCCGATCCGGCCGGTCAGCGCGATCCTCGCCACGGCCTGCCGGACCTCGTCGGGCCGGGTCGCGTAGTCGTAGTCGGTGTCGCAGGCGGGCGCGCCCGTCGCGCAGTACGGGGTGCCGGCCTCGGTCGCGCCGTCGAAGCCGGGGTCCAGCTCCTCGCGGTAGATGCGCTGGGTCAGGTCCCAGTAGACCTTGTGGTGGTACGGCCACAGGAACTCCGACCCCTCCGGGAAGCCGGCCGCGTGCATCTGCCGCCGCGCCTCTTCGGCGCCGTCGCCGCCCGCCGCGTACACGGGATGGGCGCGCAGGGCCTTCGGCAGGAAGTCCAGCAGGTTGGGGCCGTCGGCCCGCCAGAGGGTGCCTTCCCAGTCCACTCCGCCGTCGTAGAGCTCGGGATGGTTCTCCAGCTGCCAGCGCACCAGGTAGCCGGCGTTGGACAGGCCGGTGACCAGGGTGCGGGACGGGGGGCGGTGGTAGCGCTGGGCGATCGTGGCGCGGGCGGCGCGGGTGAGCTGGGTGACCCGGTCGTTCCACTCGGCGATGGCGTCGCCCGGTGCCTTGCCGTCCCGGTGGAAGGCGAGGCCCGTGTTGCCCTTGTCCGTGGCGGCGTACGCGTAGCCCTGGGCCAGCACCCGGTCCGCGATGGCCCGGTCGTTGGCGTACTGCTCGCGGTTGCCGGGGGTGCCGGCCACGACGAGACCGCCGTTCCACCGGTCGGGCATGCGGATGACGAACTGGGCGTCGTGGTTCCAGCCGTGGTCGGTGTTGGTGGTGGAGGTGTCGGGGAAGTAGCCGTCGATCTGGATGCCGGGGACCCCGCTGGGGACGGTCAGGTCCTTGGGCGTCAGCCCGGCCCAGTCGGCCGGGTCGGTGTGACCGGAGGCGACCGTGCCCGCCGTGGTCAGTTCGTCCAGACACGCGGCCTGCTGGAGTTCGGCGCCCGGGACGTGGAGGTGGGTCAGGCGGGCGCAGTGTCCGCCGGGGGCGGTGGGCGCCGCCGTCGCGGGGGCGGTGGTGAGGATGAGTGCGGTCAGGGCGAGTACCGCCGGTGCGCCCCGCCGCCAGGGTCGGGGTGCGGAACGGAAGGGGGAACGACGCATCGGTGTGCCTCCGAGGATCGTGGATGAGGACCTGCGGGAGGCTATGGCGCCGGTCGTCCCCTGGACATGGCTCTGCCGCCCACCATCAGCGGGCTTCTGGTGGATCTCCCCACCACCTCGCTGAGGAGCTGAAAGAAGTGGCGAGCCCGGCGCCTTCTCACCACTGGGCCCTCACTACTAGGCCGTTCGCAGGTCGGGCCATGGAAGGCCGACACACTGATCCTCCGTCAAGGCTGGCTGTCCCGCCCATGTCCGTGCCGGTGAACCGAACCGCATGATTCACGCCACACCGGTGGCACGAACCGCGACCGCCACGGTGCTCCTCGTCCTCTCCCCCACGGAAGGCATCAGCCATGGGACAGCCGTACCCCCCGCTCCGCACCACGAAGGGCCGCCACGTCATCGGCGGCATCCGCCGGTGGCTCGCCGCCGCCGCGGGCGCTCTCGCCCTGACGGGCGGTCTGGTGGCCGTCGGCCCGCAGGCGTCCGCCGCGGGCCTGACCCAGGTCACCGGCTTCGGCTCCAACCCCGGCAACCTGTCCATGCACACGTACGCGCCGGACGGCCTCGCCGCGGGCGCACCGCTCGTCGTCGCCCTGCACGGCTGCACGCAGAGCGCGAGCGACTACTACTCCCACTCCGGCTGGCCGAAGTTCGCCGACCAGTACAAGTTCGCCCTCGTCTTCCCCCAGACGACCAGCGCGAACAACTCCAACTCCTGCTTCAACTGGTTCGATTCGGGCGACAGCACGCGCGGCAAAGGCGAAGCCCTGTCCATCAGGCAGATGGTCGACACCGCCGTCGCGCGCTACGGCAGCGACACACGGCGGGTGTACATCACCGGTCTGTCCGCGGGCGCCGCCATGACCGCGAACATGCTCGCCGCCTACCCCGACGTCTTCGCCGGCGGCTCCATCGACTCCGGACTTCCCGCGTACTGTGCGACGAGCGTGTCCGCCGCGTACACCTGCATGTCCAGCCCGCCGAACAGGACTCCCGCCCAGTGGGGCGACCTCGTGCGCTCCGCCGCACCCGCCGGCACCACCTCCTGGCCCCGCGTGGCGATCTGGCAGGGCACCTCCGACACCACGGTCGTACCGGCCAACGCCGCCGAACTGCGCGACCAGTGGACGAACGTGTGGGGCATCGGCCAAACGCCCTCCCGCACCGAGAACCTCTCCGGCGGCACCACGCTGAGCGAGTACGACGACGCCGCCGGCAAGCCCGCCGTGCGGGTCTACTCGGTCTCCGGCATGGCCCACGGCCTCGCGGTCGACCCGGGCAGCGGCCCGGACCAGTGCGGCACCACCGGCACGTACTACCTCGACACCATCTGCTCCAGCTACCACACCGCCCGCTTCTGGGGGCTCGACGGCGGCGGCAACGGCGGTGAGACGCCGGGCACCCTGCCCGCGCCCGCCGGGCTGACGGTCGGCGGCACCACCGACAGCTCCGTCTCGCTGAGCTGGAACGCGGTCCCCGGAGCGGCCTCCTACGAGGTCTACCGCGGCGGCGCGAAGGTGGGCACCACGACGTCGGCCTCCTACACCGACACGGGCCTGGCCGCCGGCACCACGTACGCCTACACGGTGGCCGCCGTCGACGCGGCCGGGGCGGTGGGGACGGTCTCCTCGTCGGTGACCGCGACCATCACCGGCTCCACGCCCACCTGCTACACGGCGAACAACTACCAGCACACCGCCGCCGGCCGTGCCTACCAGAGCGGCGGCCAGACCTACGCCATGGGCTCCGGCCAGGCCATGGGTCTGTACAACACGTTCATCACGCACACCCTGAAGCGGACCGCGCCCGGCTATTACGTCGTCGCGGACGCCGGCTGCTAGGGCCTGTCCGCCGCGCCCCGGGTGGGCTGTGTCCGCCCGGGGTTGCGTGCCGTTCCGGTCCCCGCTCGGCGTCGTCGGAGGCAGTGGTCGTCCCCATGGAGGTGCCCCATGGTGTGTGGATGACAACCATGGTCGCGTCCGTACGGCCTGCCTAGGCTCGCTGCCCATCGGTTGTATCGGCCACCGGCTCTGACCAGCGAGGTCATGCCGGTCGCCCGAGGGAAGGGATCCGTATGGGTCTGGACAAGACAGTCGCGAGCGCCGCGGAGGCGGTGGCCGACATCGCGGACGGCGCCTCGCTCGCGGTGGGCGGCTTCGGGCTGTGCGGAATACCGGGCACGCTCATCGACGCCCTGTGGCAGCGTGGGCTGAACGGCCTGGAGATCGTCTCCAACAACTGCGGCGTCGACGACTGGGGCCTCGGTCTCCTGCTCGCCGCCGGGCAGATCTCCCGCATGACGAGCTCGTACGTGGGAGAGAACAAGGAGTTCGCCCGCCAGTACCTGAGCGGAGAGCTCGAGGTCGAACTCGTCCCCCAGGGCACCCTGGCGGAGCGGCTGCGGGCCGGCGGCGCCGGCATCCCCGCCTTCTACACCCCCGCCGGAACCGGCACCCAGGTCGGCGAAGGCGGGCTGCCCTGGCGGTACGCGGCCGACGGGTCGGTCGCCGTCGCCTCGCCGGCCAAGGAGACCCGGGAGTTCGACGGGCGCCCGTACCTGCTGGAACACGGCATCACCACCGACTTCGCGCTGGTCCACGCGACCATCGGCGACCGGCACGGCAACCTCGTCTTCCGCTCCTCAGCCCGCAACTTCAACCCGCTGGCCGCCATGGCCGGGCGGATCACCGTCGCCGAGGTGGACCACCTCGTCGAACCGGGCGAACTCGACCCCGACGAGGTCCATCTGCCCGGCGTCTTCGTCCAGCGCGTCGTCCGGGTCACGCCCGGCGACCCCGCAGCCGAGCGGCGCATCGAGCGCCGGACCGTCCGACCGGAAGGCGACGCCTGAGATGGCCCTCACCCGCGCGCAGATGGCGGCCCGCGCCGCCCTCGAACTGACCGACGGCAGCTACGTCAACCTCGGCATCGGCCTGCCCACCCTCGTCCCCAACCACCTGCCGCCCGGCATCGAGGTCGTCCTCCAGTCGGAGAACGGCATCCTCGGTGTGGGCCCCTACCCGAGCGAGGACGAACTCGACGCCGACCTCGTCAACGCCGGCAAGGAGACCGTCACCGCCCTGCCCGGTGCCTCGTTCTTCGACTCGGCCCTGTCCTTCGGCATGATCCGCGGCGGCCACATCGACGCCGCCGTCCTCGGCGCCATGCAGGTCTCCTCCTCCGGCGATCTCGCCAACTGGATGATCCCCGGCAAGATGGTCAAGGGCATGGGCGGCGCCATGGACCTCGTCCACGGCGCCGGCCGGGTCATCGTCCTGATGGAACACACCGCCAAGGACGGCACCCCCAAGCTCGTTGGCGAATGCAGCCTCCCGCTCACCGGCAAGGCCGTCGTCCAGCGCGTCATCACCGACCTCGCCGTCGTCGACATCACCGAGGACGGCTTCGTCCTGGCCGAACTCGCCCCCGGCGTCACCGTCGACGAGGTCGTCGCGGCCACCGCGGCACCGCTGCGCGTGCCGCAGGGGGTCGGGCCGACCGCCTGAGGTCTTCCGCCGGTCCGGCGTCCGCGGACAGCCACCGGACCGGCGGACCCGCCGCCCCGACCGGGGTCGGAACGGACCGGTATCGCGACGTGGTCACCGTGCCGGGGAGCGGTTCACCGGCGGCGGGGGCGGCGGCAGCGGTCTGCCCGGCCGTGTGGGCGCAGACGGCTTCCGGTTCTCGTATGGGTGCGCGTGACATGCGTGGCGGTCTGGGTACGCGCAGCATTACCGGGAACCCCGAATCCCTCACGAAGGAAGTGTTCCCATGCCCAGAGGAAGCAGCTCCAAGCGCGAGCGCCAGTACGAGCACGTCAAGGAGTCCGGCGAGAAGCGGGGCATGTCCGAGGACCGTGCCAAGGAGATGGCCTCCCGCACCGTGAACAAGGAACGGGCGCAGTCGGGTGAGAGCAAGTCGGCCAGCCGCGGTTCGACCTCGGGAAAGTCCGCCTCGCAGCGCGGCGGCGAGAAGTCCGGGGGCGGCGGCTCGTCCGAGCGGACCAAGGACGACCTGTACCAGGAGGCGAAGAAGCGCGGCATCGAAGGTCGCTCCACCATGACGAAGCAGCAGCTCAAGAACGCCCTCGGCCACTGAGCACGAGCACGGCGCGCCACGGCCTCCGGCCGTCCCGTCCTGGCCCGAGAACCGCTTCTCGGGCGTGAGCGCGGTCGCCCTCCGCGCAGTGGCGCGTGGGGCCACCGTTCCAGGGGCCGGTCTCGCCGCTGCTCACGCAGCGGCGTGGCGGAAGGGGAGCAGCCACGCCGGAGGGCGTCGCGGCCCTCAAGGCCCGGCAGAAGCAGGAAGGGGCGGGGAAGTCCTCGGGCTCGGCCCATGGCACCGGCAAGGGCGACCGGGGCGGCGGCGAAGGGGGCGGCACCCCGCCCGGTCGGAAGGGCACGGGCGCTTGGCCTGTGGGTCGTGACGGCAGGACCCGGGCCGCTGCCCGCTCCACGACGGACAGGCGCGGGATTCCGCGGCCCGGCGTCCTGGCGTTCCACGGGGGTTCGAACCGGTGGGACCCGGGCAGCCGCCGACCATGAACGCTCCGGAGTCCGCCACGCCTCGGGATGCCCCGGCCGAGTCCCTCGCCGTGGAGTCCCTGGCCGAGTGGGTGGGCATTCCCTCCGTCTCGTCGGACCCCGGCCACGCGGACGACGTACGACGCTCCGCCCGGTGGCTGGCGGACACGATGCGGCGGACGGGCCTCCCTCGTGCGGAGGTCTGGGAGACGGACGGCCTGCCCGCCGTCTACGGCTGCCGGCCCGCCGCCGATCCCGGCGCGCCCGTCCTGCTGACCTACAGCCATCACGACGTCCATGCCGCCGACCCGTCCGAGTGGCAGGTCACCGCGCCCTTCTCCCCCTTCCGACGAGACGGACGCCTGTACGGACGGGGCGCGTCCGACGCGAAGGGCCAGGTCCTGGCGCATCTGTGGGCTCTGCGGGATCACCTTGCCGAGCGCCACGCTCCGGCGGTGACGGTGAAGTACCTGATCGAGGGCGAGGAGGAGATCGGTTCGGTGCATCTGGCGGACGTACTGTCGGAGCACGCCGAGGACCTGTCCGCCGACGTGGTCATGGTGTCCGACACCATGCTGTGGTCCCTGGAGGAAGCGACCGTCTGCACCACCGTCCGCGGGTCGGTGACCGCCACCCTCACCGTCCGCGGCGCCGAGCGGGACCTGCACAGCGGCGCCGTCTCCGGCGCCGCCGCCAACGCGGCCCTGGAGCTCTGCAGGCTGGTGGACCTGCTGAGCGACGCCGCCGGCCGGATCACGCTGCCCGGGTTCTACGACCCGGTGGCGGCCCCGGGCCCGGAGCTCCGTGGGTCACTGGACGGCCTGCCCTTCGAGCTGCCGACCTGGCTGGCGGACACCGGCACGTTCCGGGCCGACGGGGAGGCGGGGTTCACGGCGACGGAGCGCCTCTGGACCCGTCCCGCCGTGGAGGTCGCCCGCCTCACGGCCGGCCGCTCCGGCTCCCCGTCGCTCGGGCTCATTCCCTCGGTGGCCAGTGCGGACCTGCTGCTCAGGCTCGTACCGGAGCAGCGGGCCGACCAGGTCGCCGGCCAGTTGCGCGCCTGGCTGACCGGACACAGCCGGGCGGGGTACGCCTACGACCTGGACGTCTCCTCGACCATCTCGGATCCGTACCGGACACCCGCGGACGCGCCCGCGCTGGCGGCACTCACCCGCGCGGTCGGCCATGCCTACGGCTCTCCCGCCCGCCCCATAGGAAACGGCGGTGCCGCTCCCGCGGCGCAGCTGGCCCGTGCCTGCGGGGCCCCGGTGCTCTTCTTCGGTACGGGGCTGCCGGGGGACCGCTGGCACGGCCCGGACGAGAGGGTCGAACTCCAGGCCCTCCGCCTCGGGGTCCGTACGCTCGGCGCCCTTCTCCGGGAGCTGCCGTCCGCCCTCCGCTGACGCCGCCACGAGGGGCGCCACTCGCCGCGGTCGGCGGTGAAGACGACGGTGCGGTCCGCGGCAGCGGCCGAGCCACCTGGCTGTGTGCCGGCCGCGCTCGGTGCAGCGGTAGGACGGCCGGACCTTGGCGGTTTTCGTACGGGCAGCCATGGGGCTCACCGTCGCGGGAGCCGGCGTCGAGGGGCGGCCGGGGAGGTGGTCCGTCCGGTGCGGCCTCCTGGCAGGCCGCCCTGTCCGGAATCGCCGCTCCGGTGTGGTCCCGGGGACGCGGCCCGGGACGGCCGGGACGGCCCGGGCGGCGGTAAGAGCCCGAGGTGGGCCCAGGCGGCGGGCGTCGCGACCCGCCCCCGGGGCGTCCGGGCCAGCAGCCCCTCCCGTACGAGGAACGGCTCGGCAACCTCCTCCACCGTCTCCCGTTCCTCCCCCACCGCCACCGCGAGGGTGGCCAGGCCCACCGGGCCGCCGCCGAACAGCTTCAGCAGGGCGTGCAGCACGGCCCGGTCCAAGCGGTCCAGGCCGCGGCCGTCGACCTCGTAGACCCCCAGGGCCGCGGACGCGATCTCGCGGGTGACCACGCCGTCCGCGGTGACCTGGGCGTAGTCCCGCACCCGGCGCAGCAGCCGGTTGGCGATGCGGGGGGTGCCGCGGGAGCGGCCGGCGATCTCGGCGGCGCCCGCGGGGTCGATCTCCACCTCCAGCAGCCGGGCGGAGCGGTGGACGACGCGCTCCAGTTCGGCCGGGTCGTAGAACTCCATGTGGGCGGTGAAGCCGAAGCGGTCGCGCAGCGGCGGGAGCAGCAGGCCGGCCCGGACGGTGGCGCCGACGAGGGTGAACGGCGGCAGTTCGAGGGACATGGCGGTCGCGTCGAGGCCGGTGCCGACGACGATGTCGACGCGGAAGTCCTCCATCGCCAGGTAGAGCATCTCCTCGGCGGGGCGGGACATGCGGTGGATCTCGTCGAGGAAGAGGACCTCGCCCCCGGTGAGTGAGGCCAGGACCGCCGCCAGGTCCCCGGGGTGCTGGATGGCGGGGCCGGAGGTGATGCGCAGCGGGACGCCCATCTCCGCGGCGATGATCATCGCCAGGGTGGTCTTGCCGAGCCCCGGGGCACCGGAGAGCAGCACGTGTTCGGCGGTGGCGCTCCGCTGCCGCGCGGCCCGGAGGACGAGGTCGAGCTGCTCGCGGACCCGTTCCTGGCCGATGAACCCGTCCAGGTGCTTGGGGCGCAGCGCCGCCTCGGTGGCCCGGTCCTCGCCGTCGGCGGGGGCTGCGACCGGCCGGTGGAGCGGCTCCGCCGTGGTGGGCCGGCCTGCGGCGGTCCTGTCGGGGGTCGGTGTCCCGTCCCGGGGCGGGACGGCGCCGGGGAACATGGTGCCGTCCCGGTTCACCGGCGTTCGCCCCGCGCCGGGGTGAGGGAGCGGCGGGCTGGTCTTCACGGCCCGGCCGGGGTGCCGTCGAGGAGGACGCGGGGGGCCGGACCGCTCGGGGTCGACGGGGTCGTCCCGGTGAGGCGCCGACCGGTCGCGACCGAGTCGAACGGCACGGTGCCGGGGGCGGCCACTCGGGTCGCCGCATCCGCCCGGGGCTCCTCCGCCGGGGCCTCCGGCTTCGCCCCGATGCCCAGTTTCCCCCTGATCTTCTTCTCGATCCCGTCGGCGAGGTCGGGGTGCTCCCTGAGGAAGGTGCGGGCGTTCTCCTTGCCCTGGCCGAGCCGGTCGCCCTCGTACGTGTACCAGGTGCCGGACTTGCGGACGAGGCCCTGCTGGACGCCCAGGTCGATCAGCTCGCCCTCGCGGCTGATGCCCCGGCCGTAGAGGATGTCGAACTCGGCCTGCCTGAACGGCGGGGCGACCTTGTTCTTGGCCACCTTGACGCGGGTGCGGTTGCCCACCGGCTCGGTGCCGTCCTTGAGGGTCTCGATCCGGCGGATGTCCAGGCGGACCGAGGCGTAGAACTTCAGCGCCCGGCCGCCGGGAGTGGTCTCCGGCGAGCCGAACATCACGCCGATCTTCTCGCGGAGCTGGTTGATGAAGACCATCGTGGTTCCGGAGTGGCCCAGCGCGCCGGCGGTCTTCCGGAGCGCCTGGCTCATCAGCCGGGCCTGCAGGCCGACGTGCGGGTCGCCCATCTCGCCCTCGATCTCCGCGCGCGGCACCAGCGCGGCGACGGAGTCGATGACGATGAGGCCCAGGGCGCCGGAGTGGATGAGGGTGTCGGCGATCTGCAGGGCCTGTTCGCCGTTGTCCGGCTGGCAGACCAGCAGGGCGTCGGTGTCGACGCCGAGCCGCCTGGCGTACTCGAGGTCGAGGCCGTACTCGGCGTCGATGAACGCCGCGATGCTGCCCGCCTTCTGCGCGTTGGCCATGGCGTGCAGGGCCAGGGTCGTCTTGCCGGAGGACTCCGGGCCGTAGATCTCCACCACGCGGCCGCGCGGCAGGCCGCCGGCGCCGAGGGCGAGATCCAGGGCGATCGAGCCGGTGGGGATGACCTCGATCGGGACCTCCGGCTCGTCGCCCAGGCGCATCACCGAGCCCGTGCCGAACCGTTTTTCGATCTGGGCGAGGGCGAGCTCGAGCGCTTCCTCGCGGTCCTGTTCCTTCATGGGGTCCGCCTCGGATGGGTGCGGTGTGTGGTCGCGGCCGGCGCACGGGTGCGCCGGCCCGTCAGAAGGGGTCCGTCTCCTCGCGGGGGGCACGTCGTCCGCCCTCGGCGGGGACGGGCTGCTCGCCGCCGTCGGGCCGGGTGAACAGGTCCTCGGCGGGAGGACGGGGGCCGCCGCGGGAGCCGGCGGGGACGCCGGTGTGCGGGGGTTTGGTGACCATCGCGTCGGCGAACCGCAGCGACGGGCCGATCTCGTCGGCCTCCAGCTCGATGACGGTCCGCCTCTCGCCCTCCCGGGTCTCGTACGTCCGCTGGCGCAGCCGCCCCTGGACGATGACGCGGGTGCCGCGGGTCAGGGACGCGGCGGCGTGCTCCGCCTCCTGCCGCCAGACCGAGCAGCGCAGGAACAGCGTCTCGGCGTCCCGCCATTCGTTGCTCTGCCGGTCGAAGGTGCGGGGCGTGGACGCGACGGTGAAGTGCGCGACCGTGTCGCCGGACGGGGTGAGGCGCAGTTCGGGGTCGTCGGTCAGGTTGCCGACGACGGTGATGACGGTTTCACCGGCCATGGCGGCTTTCCTCTCGTGCGACGGGTGGATTCCTCACCCGTGCCTGTTCGAGTTCGACGGGCAGCCTCGTACCGGTGGTGATGGTGCCCGGAGGGGAGGCTGCGCCGCTCCGGCCAGGTGTGAGGGGTGAGTCGGGCGGCGCGGGTCTCCAGGGGAGTCGCGGTGGCGAGGGACGGCGGGGCTCCCGTATGGCGGCCTTTTCTCGAGTCGGGGCGCTCATCGGGTTCACCGCGCTTCCCCCTCCTGCCTCGGCCCGGGCTCGACGAGCCCGGCTGCGAGGAGCCGCGCCTGGTGGGCAGGTGCCCTCCTCAGCGGGATTCCGAGCCGGGGGACGATGCAGGGACGGCCCACGGCAGCCCCGCACCAGGGACAGGGCACGCGGAGGGAGCGGAGGCGCGGATCGCGCTTCGGGCCGGTGGGGCGGGAGGGCGGACCGGCCGGGGCGGCTGGTATGCGCTCGACTCGCTGTCCCGAGGCGATCGCGGTCACCAGCTCGAGGAGTTCCGCACGGTAACGGCGCGGGTCGTCGGGGTCGCTGTCCGGGAGTGGCAGCGGGTCGCGGGCGAGCCGCTCCTCCCGGATCGCGCGCACCTCGGCGCGGATGTCGGCGGCGGCGATACGGGACCGCTGCCTGCCCAGCCGGGTCACAGCCGCCCGCACATCGGCGACGTCCAGGTCGGCGAGCAGCAGGTGCCAGGCGTCCGTCGTGGTCTCCTCCAGGTGCATCGACGGGCACATCGCCGCGACCAGGGCGACGAGTTGGGCCGTCTCGACCGGCAGCATGCGCTCTTCCCTTCCGCGGGGGAGCGTCCCGGCTGACGCCGGCACGCCGTTTCCCGCCGCATCCACCGGCTGCTGGTACACGTACAGGACGGCCCCGCAGGCGCACCGCAGCCGCTTGTCGTCCTCGAACGTCCAGCGGCCGCAATCGAGGTGACCGGCTTGGGAGACCAGGAACCACACCGTGCCGAGCGCATCCCGGTCGGGGTGGGCGATGACAGCGGTCATGGATCCTCGCCACCCTTGAGGGGGAGCAGACGGCGCAGGTCGAGCGTGCCGGTGTCCCAGGCACGGGCGATCCGTTCCCACCCGCCGGGCAGGGGGCGCAGGCTGAACGAGCGCGGTTCGGAGGCCGACAGCACGCCCAGCCCCGGGATCGCCTCGCCGGTGTACGGGTCGGCGACCGGGTCGAGGCAGGTCAGCCGGGCGAGGAACTGCCGCTGCCAGCCGGGGCGCACCCGGACCAGCGTCTCCACCTCGCCGGGGTGGTTGTCGGCGACCCAGGCGGTGAAGGCCTCCTCGTCGGCGACCACGACCGTCGGTTTGGGGTCGACGAGGGTGAGGGTGGCGACCGGTGTGTCGTCCGGCAGGGTCACCCGGATCGACTTCAGGTTCAGCTCGGCGCGGGCCGCGCGCAGCTCCTCGAGGACCTCGTGGCGCTCGGTCTGGTACTCGGCGTCGACGGCGTCGCGCAGCACCCGGAGCACGGCGACCCGGGTGGCGTGCTCCTTGAGGCTCATGCGGACTTGTCCTTCCGCTCGGTCCCGTTCTCCCGCCTGGTCCCGGCCCCGGACTCGACGTCCTCGGCGACCCTGTTCCTCGCCGCCGCGGTGCCGTGGCGCACTATCAGCTGGCCGAGTGTGTGGGTCTCCCCGGTGTCGTCCAGGACGGCGGCGCCGAGCAGATTGTGCCGGCGGGCTTCCTCGTACAGGGCGCGCAACTCCTCGTGGGTGGCGCCCGGCGCGGTGGCCGCCGTGACGTAGTCGGAGACGGAGGGGGCGGGCTTGCCGGCCTCCAGCCAGCCGAGGACGGCCTCGGCGAACTCCGGGCCCGGCCTGTGGAGCACCGTCCCGGACAGCGTCTTCGCCCGGGACTTGGAGATCACCAGGGTGTTCTCGTGGTCGAGATCGCCGACGATGTCGAATTCGTACTCGATGCCCTCCCGCTGCTCGGGCTTGAGCCCGATCTTGCGCGGAACCTTGCGGCCGCGCTCGTCGGCCTCCACGACGTACTCGGTCTTGGTGCGCATGGTGACGATGAGGTGACCGGGGTAGGCGAGCAGGGCGTCGATCATCGCCCGCTCCTGGGGGCGGGCCTCCTTCCAGCCGGCGAAGCTGCCGCCCGCCCCGAGGCGCTTGGCCGCGTTGTCGACCTGCTCCAGCATCCCGCCGGTGCCGGACCAGAAGTGACTCAGGGAATCGACGATCATGACGTCGTAGCCCTCGTGGGCGGCCACCGCGAGCGCGTCGACGAGGGTGGTGGGCTGGAACGTCGTGAGCGGGAGGGTGTCGAAGGCGAACTCGTCGGCGTACTTGGCGGCGCTGCCGTGCTCGGTGTCGATCAGGGCGATCCGCTCGCCGAGCCCGGTGGCGGTGACCAGGGCGGTGTAGGTCTTGCCCGACCCGGTGGGGCCGGCGAGCGCGATACGGGCCTTGGCCTGTTCCTTGGTGGCGGTGGTGAAGGTGAGGTTCACGCCGTTCTCCTGGCGTCTGCGACGGCGGTTCCGGGTGGGCCTGTCGGCAGGGGACGCGGTCCTCGTTCGGCAGGACGTGCTCCCGTGCGGCCGCCGCTCGGATCGAATATGCATTCGAATTACTGTCTGCATCCACGCTAGGCGTACAAGACGTAATAATCCACCCTTTTGCGCGAGAAAAACACTAGAATGGAGGAAATGTCGGCAGAGAGGCGTACAATACCTCCGCGCATGTGCGGGGCCGGGTGCCTCCGGCCTCAGTCGGCGGCGTCGTCGTCGGGACGCTCGCCCTCCCCCGCGGCCGGGTCCGTGGCGACGGCCAGGGGATAGGGCGGCGGGGTGCCGCCCCAGGCCGGGCACAGCGCCCGATGGGGGCACCAGTCGCACAGCCGGCTCGGGCGCGGGCGCCAGTCGCCCGTCCGCGTCGCCCGCCCGATCGCGTCCCACAGCGCCAGCAGCTTGCGCTCCACGGCCCGCAGATCAGCCTCCGCCGGGTCGTAAGTGAGCACGTCCCCGCTGCCCAGGTAGACCAGCTGAAGGCGGCGCGGCACGGTGCCACGCAGCCGCCACAGCACCAGGGCGTAGAACTTCAGCTGGAACAGCGCGTCCGCCGCGTACTCGGGCCGGGGCGCCCGGCCGGTCTTGTAGTCGACGATCCGCACCTCGCCGGTCGGCGCCACGTCCACCCGGTCGATGATCCCGCGCAGCCTCAGCCCGGAGTCCAGCGTGGTGTTGACGAACAACTCTCGCTCCGCGGGCTCCAGCCGGGCCGGGTCCTCCAGGGTGAACCACCGCTCGACCAGCTGCTCCGCCGTGGCCAGCCACTCCGCGACCCGTTCCGGGGCGGGCGCCCCGCCGTCCTGCGCGAACAGCTCCGCGAGCTCGGGCCGCGCCGCCAGCAGCCGCTCCCACTCGCCCGCCACCATGGCCCGGGCCCGGACGGGCGTGCGCTCCGCCGCCGGGACGTCGAAGAGCCGCTCCAGCACCGCGTGCACCAGCGTGCCCCGGGCCGCCGCCTCGCTCGGCTTCTCCGGCAGCCGGTCGATCACCCGGAGCCGGTAGAGCAGCGGGCACTGCATGAAGTCGCCCGCCCGCGACGGCGACAGCGACGACGGCGGCGCGGCGGGCCGGAGTGCTGCGGGCGGGGCCGGTGCGCCGGAGGTGTCGATCGGCTGCACACCCCCGACCTTACGCCGGAGGCCGGCGCACCGCTCCGGCACCGCCGACGCCTTCGAGGTCGGACGCCCCCTCGTCGAGCGGCTCCGCCGCGAACCGGAGATCACCGGGGCGGTCGGGGTTCACGTACCGCTGCGGTCGGGGACCCCCGCCGACCTCGCCTGCGGGAGGCTCTCAGGACGAGCCGCGGGCGATCCGCAGCCCGGTCAGGAGCGCTTCGCCCGGGCCGAGGTCCGTCCAGGTGCCGTGCCAGGTCAGGCCGGCGAGCGCGCAGGTCGGGAACTTGGTCCGTACGCGGTCCAGGGCGTTGTCGACCGAACCGCCGGCGAGCAGCGTGATCAGGTCCTCCAAGCCCGGGTTGTGTCCGACGACCAGCAGGGTGCCGACCTCGTCGGACACCTCGTGGAGGACGTCGAGGAGGTCCTGCTCGTCCGCCCCGTACAGCCGCGGGTCGTGACGGATCACGACAGGGCTCTCCAGTTCCGCGGCGGCCAGTTCCCAGGTCTCGCGGGCCCGCCGGGCCGGGGAGCACAGCACCAGATCGGGCAGCCCGCCGGCCTCCGCCAGGAAGCGCCCGGCCACCGGGGCGTCACGCAGGCCGCGCGGGCCGAGAGGGCGCTCCCGGTCTGGTACGCCCTCGGGCCAGGCGCTCTTGGCGTGTCTCAGGACGAACAGTCGGCGCGGCCCGGTGTCGCCGGACCCGGTGGGCGAAGGAACCTGGGTGGGCGCAGGGGTCCCGGCGGGATCGGGGGCCTCGGTGGACGGCGGCACGTTCCGAGCGTAGGAGATGGGGCGGTCGTCGGCCACGGACGCTACGGATACGTCCGTACGTCGTCGTTGTAGTCGCGAGCGCGGTCCCGTACGAGCTCGGGCAGCGCGTTCGCCGCCAGGTCGGCGAGGGTCGTGCTCTCCAGGACCTGACGCAGGCTCGTCCGCACGGCACGCCACACGTCCGGCAGGGAAGCCGCCGCACCCTGGTACTCCAGGCCCGTCAGTTTCAGGTCGCGCACGCTGACGAGCGGTCCGTCCATCGCCCTGATGACGTCGGCGAGGGTGATCTCCGCGGGCGGCCGGGTGAGGCTGTATCCACCGTCGGGGCCGCGCACGCTCCGTACCAGGCGTCCCTGTCTCAACTCGCTGAGCACGACGAAGAGGAAACGGACGGGGATGTCCTGGCGCCCGGCGATGTCCTCGGCCTTGAGGGGCCGGTCCGGCGAGCAGGCCAACTCGGCCGTGGCCCGGATGGCGTAGTCCGTTCGTGCTGAGATCCTCACGCACTCAATGTCTCACGAGTGACGGGAACCTGACCTGTGGCGGCGTGTTCCGCACTCGTCAACGGCACTCCGGCGCGCCGTTGTTGTCCTGAAGCGGCATTGCCAGTTCACTTTGTTCATCGACATGGTGAACATCGACCCTGCACTGTCCGCCCCTGGTTCGGAGGTCTCCGTGGTGTCCGTGGCGCCTGTCGTTTCCCCGTCGTCCGCCGGGTCCTCCCCTCCGCGTCCGACCGTGGCCGTCGTCGGCGCGGGCGCGGCGGGTGCCCTCGTCGCCGTCCAGCTGTGCGAAGCGGCGGCCCGGCGCCGTACCCCGCTCGATCTGGTCCTCGTCGACCCCGCGCCGGAGGCCGGGCGGGGCGTCGCGTACGCCACCGGGGTTCCCGAGCACCGGCTCAACGTGCCCGTGGGCGGCATGAGCTGTTACCCGGACGACCCGGGCCACTTCCGGCGCTGGCTCTGCCGGCACGGCGAACCCACCGTCACCGCGGCGGACTTCGCCTCCCGGTACCGCTACGGCTCGTATCTCGCCGACACCCTCGGGCGCGCCATCATCACGGCGCACGGCACCGTCTCCGTGCGGCGGCTGCGCACCAGGGCGACGGGGTGTGCCGACGCGGCCGGTGGGCGGATGGAGCTCCGGCTCGCCGACGGCGGCACGGTGACGGCGGACAGCGTGGTCCTCGCCACCGGGCCCGCGGCGGGCCGGGCGTCCTGGGCCCCGGCCGAGCTCGTCGCCTCCGAGCGGTTCATCGCCCGTCCCTGGGCGCCGGGGGCGCTCGACGCCGTGGGCGAGTCGGACGACGTCCTCCTCGTGGGTACCGGTCTCACCGCCGTCGATCTCGCGCTCGTCCTCGACCGTTCCGGCCGTACGGTGCACGCCGTGTCCCGTCGTGGGCTGCTCCCCCAGCCGCACGCCCTCGCCCCGCTGCCCCCCGTGGCGCCGCCGCCGGGCCTCGTCGGTCTCCCGTTCCCTCGACTCCGCAGGGAGCTGACGCGGCACTTCGCCGCCACGCGCCGCGTCCACGGCGACTGGCGGCCCGCCCTCGACGGGCTGCGGCCCGAGATCGTGCGGCTCTGGGAGGGTCTCACCGACGAGGAGCGGGCGGAGTTCCTCGGCCGCGACGCCACCCTGTGGAACGTGCACCGGCACCGGATGGCGCCGTCCACCGCCGAGACGGTCGCCCGGGCGCGCGCCGCCCGCAGGCTCCGCGTCCACGCGGGCCGGGTCGCCGCGGTGGCCCCGGGAGAGGACGGGGGCCTCGCCGTCTCCCTCGCCGACGGCCGTGTCCTGCGCGTGGCCTGGGTGGTGGACTGTACGGGGCCGGGGCTGCGGGCCGACGCCGGCGGTGACCCGTTGTGGAGCGGGCTGCTGGCCGACGGCCTCGCCGTACCCGGGCCGCTGGGCATCGGTGTGTCCACCGACAGGGGCCGGCTGGTCGCCGCCGCGGGCCATCGCCAGCGGCCGCTGTTCACGCTGGGCTCGCCCCGCCGGGGCGAGCTGTGGGAGACGACCGCGATCCCCGAGATCCGGAGCCAGGCCAAGGAGGTCGCCGAGGCCGTTCTCGCTCCGCTCGCCGGTGCTCCCCGGCCGGTTCGCCGCCGGCCCACCGACCAGTTCGGGCTGCCGCTGTCCACCCATGCGGCGGCCGCCGCGTCGTTCCGCTGTGGACTCGGCCGGGTGATCACCGTACGGGCGAAGGCGGCCGAGGCGTTCGCGCGCGCCACCGCACTGGACCCCGGGTTCGCGCTCGGGCACGCCGCTCTGGCCCTGCTCGGGCACGAGTGCGGAGCGGACGTCGACGTCGCGCGGGAGCTCGCGGACGCCCAGCGCAGTGTGCGCGAACGCGGGGACGAGCGGGAGCGATCGTTCGTCGACGTCGTCACGCGCCGTGTCACGGCGCACGAGGCCCAGAGCGGCGGGGCCGGCGCGGGGCTCGGAGCCGTCGACGGGGACGCGGCGCTCGCGGAGCATCTCGGCCGCTTCCCCGCCGACGCGTTCGCGCTCGGCATCGCGGTCCCCACGATCGCCTTCTCCGGCGTCACCGACCTCGACGGCACCCTCGCCGTGGACCTGGTGGAGCGGACCGCCCCGTCCTACGAAGGACACTGGTTCCACGCCTCTCTGCTCTCCTTCGTCCGGCAGGAGCAGGGGCGGATCGAGGAGGCCGGGGAGCTCGCCCGGGCGGCACTCGCCGCGGAACCCGCCTCCGGCCACGCCGTGCACGCCCTCACCCACGTCCACTACGAGTCCGGTGAGCACCGCGTCGGTCGGGACTGGCTCGACGGCTGGATCGGCGACCAGGGGCGGGGGGCCGTGCACCGGGCGCACTTCTCCTGGCACGTGGCGCTCCACGAACTGGCTCTGGACGACACCGCGGCCGTGCGCCGCCGATGGTTCGCCCAGCTCGCCCCGAGCCAGGTGAACGGGGTGCGGGCGCTCGTCGACTCCGGATCGCTGCTGTGGCGGGCCCGCATGTCCCGGAACTGGACCGGCCGCGTCCCCGTCGACGGCGTGCTCGGCGCGGTCGCGCGCGATCTGGTCGAGCGCCCCGCGACCGCGTTCACAGCCCTGCACAGCGCTGTCGCGCTCACCGCCGCGGGCGATCTCCCCGCGCTCCGCCGCCTGCGCACCCACGCGGCCGGCGCGGACCCGGTGCAGCGGGAGGTCATCGTCCCGCTGTGCGGGGCGCTGGAGGCGGTTCTGGAAGAGGAGTGGGCCACGGCGGTACGGGACCTCCGAGGGCTGCTGCCCTCGCTGCGCCGCGTCGGAGGCAGCGCGGCACAGCGCGAGGTCGTCGAGGAGACCCTGCTGTACGCGTTGGTGGAGGCGGGTCACAGCGACACCGCCCGGCGTCTCCTCGAACGACGCCTCGATCGCCGGGCGTCGCCGCTCGACAGCCGCAGGCTGGCCGGGCTGCGCGACTGACGCAGACCGGCCTGGTCGCGCGACTGACGCAGGCCGCGCGACCTGCCCTCGTGGTCTCGCGGGGAGGGAGCACGAGGGCTGCCGGAAGCGGTCGGTCGCCGTGTCACACGCTCGCGGGAGGCCGGCCACCCGTCCGGGGTGAGGTCCGGCAGCCCGTCAGATCCGCTCGGACCCGGGAGATCCGTCCCGCCCCAGCCGGCTTGCACGATCCCGGGCGAGGCCGGCCCGGGTGGCGTCACCCATCGAGTCCGCCAGGCGTGCGCTGGTCAGCCAGTTGTACGGGCTGCGCGGCCGCAGCGCGGTCCGCTCGCTGATCAGAAGCCTCGCCATGTCGTGTCGCCCGGAGCTCAGGGCCGCCTCGATGAGGGTCTTCTGGAGTGCGTCGCGTTGGGCGTGGCTCCCTCCGAACTCGTGGAGTCGTCGACGTAGCGGCCACAGCAGTTCCATGACGGTGTCGTGGTCTCCTCCGGCCTGCGCGACCAGCGCCTCGCACACGGGCAGGCCCACGTTCGCGGTCATCGCGTGGTTGGTGAGGGTTTTCGAGCCCGGTTCCGCCAGCCAGCGCCGACGGTCGGCGATCAGCCGTCGTGCTTCCTCCGTCCGGCCCGCGCCGACGTAGGACATGACGGCGTGCACGTCGTTGAAGGCGTAGAACGGAGGATCAGCCCGTGCGGACCAGGCGTCGGCAAGCGTCTCCCATCGGCGGGTCTGATCGGATCCCGCGAGATGCAACCGCCACAGCAGGGATGCCGCATCGAGGAGTTCCATCGCCAGTCCTCTGGATTCCCCGTTGTACAGCACCGTGTCGTAGATGCCGAGCGCCGTGTCGGTGTGGCCCGCTTCCAGGGCGTACAGCGCGTAGTGCCACCAGTTGTGGACCGTCAGGAAGTTGCCGTCGGACCAGTCGCCGACGCGCGCGTCGAGAAAGGTGATGCCTTCGGCGAAGCGGCCCTGCATCTCGTAGGTGTGCACGACTGCATGGATGGCCCACACGTCATGTCGATTCCGTTCGACCGCGGCCGATCCCGTCTCCCGGGCGTGGGTGTAGTGTCCGCACTCCTCCAGGCCGAAGGCGTACATGCCCAGGAGCGGGCCCCGATGAGGGTCGTCCTCCTCCCAGGCGGACAGCGCACCGCCGATCCTGTCCCGCAGGCGCAGCGCGTCACCGGTGAGGAAGTCGAGCTGGTGCCCGACGAAGAGCGCGAGCGCGTCCCGCGGGTAGGCGGTGGTCAGCTCCTCCAGAAGCGCGCTCCCCCGCCGCAGATCGCCCGCGAGCAGGCTTTCGGCAGCGGCCGTGTGCAGTCGCTCCCGCGGGGGAAGCCTGGTCAGGTCCAGCCCGGAGGCCGAACCTTCGAACCGCAGCTGCGCCGCAGCGGCGTCGGCCGACTCCGTACCCAGCACGCCCAGATAGGCCGCGAAAGCGTGCGCGACCGGTGAGGCGGGGGCGGCCTCGAGAAGGTCGTCGACCGCTCCGGCCACTTCGGGGCGGAAGAAGAGCAGGTCCTCCACGGCGCGGTCCAGGTATCCGGCTGCCTCTGATGTGCCGTTGTACAGGTCGTGGCCGTACCGGTCGGTCGCCAACGCTGATCACCTCGTCACGTGAGCCGTACTCCGATCGGCGCCGCGACCGCGGACGCCACGTCTCATGGAGCCACCGACGGGCGCCCGGGGCACAGTCCCTGAACAGGTGATCCGTCGGGCCGGCGCCGCTCCCGAACCGGTCGGCCGCGGCCGCCCACGACCCGGCCTCAGGGCGTGACGATCGGGAAGTCCGGGTCCGGGGAGTCCAGGACCGACAGAAGGCGGGGCAGTAGGGCGGAATCACCGCTCATGGTGATGCCGTTGGTTCCTTTGCCCGCGAGGAGGGCGAGAAGTTGGGGCTTGGTCATCGTCATGGTGAGGCCCGCGTCCGTGGCCGGGCTGGTGCCGGAGGTCCAGGTGAGCAGGCCGTTGGCGAGGCGGAGATGCCAGTACGTGTCGCCGATGTGCCAGTCGACGGCCATGCGCAGTGACCATGCCTTGGGGCCGTCGACCCGGACGGCGAGGCCGTCGATCAGCTGCCCGACGGTGAGGGCCAGGTACATGTCGGGGCCGAGGGTGGCGCTGGTGCTGGGCGTGATGCCATGGGTGAGCTCCTGGGCGCCGGTGAGGTAGAAGTTGCGCCAGACGGCGTTTTCGGCGGCCTGGCCGAGGCGGGTGTAGAGGACGGCGAGCAGGCGCTTGGCCCTGGCGTCCTTCGGGTCGTTGAAGACCGCGTGGTTGAGCAGGGTGACGGCGAAGCGCAGGTCGCCGCGGTCGGCGTAGTGCCGGGCGCGGGCGCGCACGGCGGCCTGGCCTCCGAGGGACTCGACCCAGCGGCGGGCCTCTTCCACCGGCGGATGCTCCCACAGGTGCGCGGGGTTCCCGTCGAACCAGCCCATGTAGCGCTGGTAGACCGCCTTGACGTTGTGGCTGATCGAACCGTAGTAGCCGCGGTTGGCCCACACGCGCTCCAGTTGCGGCGGGAGGGCGAAGTTCTCCGCGATCTCCGTGCCGGTGAAGCCCTGATTGATCAGGCGGACGGTCTGGTCGTGCAGGTAGCCGTAGAGGTCCCGCTGGTGGGTGAGCAGCCCGACGATGTTCTCGCCTCCCCACGTGGGCCAGTGGTGGGAGGCGAAGGCCACGTCGGCCGTTCCGGTGTACAAACCGATGGACTCGGTCAGATATCCGGCCCAGGCGTGGGCGTCGCGGACCTGTGCGCCGCGCAGGGTGAGGATGTTGTGCATGGTGTGCGTGGCGTTCTCCGCCATGCAGACCGCGCGGAGGTCGGGGAAGAGGAAGTTCATCTCCTCCTGGGACTCGGTCCCGGGAGTCATCTGGAAACGGATGCGGACGCCGTCGAGGGTGACCTCCTGCCCGGTGGCGCCGATGTACTGGGTGGGGGCGATGAGACCGACGGTGCCGAGGGAGACGTTCAGCCCGAGCCCGCAGCCCACCTGGGCAGCGGCGCCCGTGGGCAGCTGGGCGCCGTACATGTAGGCGGCGCGCCGGGCCATCGCGGGCCCGGCGTAGACGTTCTCGCTGACCGCGTGCTCCATGAAGCCCCGCGGGGCGAGGACGGGTACGTCGCCGGCGCCGTCGGGCAGGACGCCGCGGCAGCCGCCGAAGTGGTCGACGTGCGGATGGGTGTAGATCATCGCCCTGACCGGGCGGTCTCCGCGGTGGTCCCGGTAGAGCCGGAGCGCGGCGGCCGCGGTCTCGGCGGAGATCAGCGGGTCGATGACGATGATGCCGGTGTCGCCCTCGACGACGGTCATGTTGGACAGGTCGAGGCCGCGCACCTGGTAGATCCGGTCGGTGACCTCGTAGAGCCCCTGGCGGGACAGGAGCCGGGCCTGCCGCCACAGGCTCGGGTCGACGCTCTCGGGCGGCTTTGCGGCGTCGGCGCCGGTGAGGAAGCGGTACGCAGCGGGGTCCCAGGCGGTCTTCCCGGCAGCGGTGGTGATCGGCCCGCCGGTGAACGCGGCGATGAACCCCCGGTCGGCGTCGGCGAAGTCGGCCTGGTCGTCATAGGGCAGCCCGTCGGTCCGCGTGGGCGACGGCGTCAGGGGGTGGTGCGGTCCGGGGAGCGCCTCGGCGGTCTGCGGGTTCAGCGACACGGCTGCTGCCGCGGCGCCCATCGCGGCGGCGACGAACCCGCGCCGGTCCATGGGAGTCATTGCAGTACACACCCTTCTTGTCGGTCGCGGGACGGCGAAGAAGCGGCCGTCGGTGCCGGCAGGCACGGCGACGCGGTCGCCGGCCCTGCCGGGAGCCGCGCAGCACGAGGCCACTATTGCAGTACGACTGCAATAGTGGTCAAGGGATGTTCCGCGGACGCACCGCCCGGCGCTCAGTCCTCCATGGGGTCCAGCAACGCTCGAAGGGTCCGGCGGACCGCCGAGCAGGCAGCCGCCACGTCCAGCCCACGCCGGGTACGCAGGTGGTCCCAGGCCGCCCAGGAGGAAGCGGCCTCCAGAGCATCCAGCAGCCCCCCGGGCCGCCGCGCCCGCGGCACCCGCCGCAGCTCCGGGTCGAACATCCCGGCCAGGTCCTCGCGGAACCAGGCGTCCCCCTTCGCCATCACGAGGCGGAGGCCCGGGGAGACCGGTTCAAGTCCCAGGCCGACCTTGCGGATCGGCGTCATCAGCTCGTACATGCGGCTGCGCTGAGCCACCAGCGCCCGTACCTTGCGTACCGTCGGCCACTCGGGCGGCACCGGTTCGGCCAGCGCCCGCCACCGTTCCGCCTGCCGCTCGGCGGCTGCGACGTGCAGTGCCTCGCGATCGGCGAAATGTACGAACACCGTCCGCTCGGAGACGCCGGCCCGCTCGGCCACCGCCTTCCGAGTGGGCTCCGCCTGCCCCTCGGCCACCAGCTCCAGAAGAGCGTCCACCAGCACCGCGTGCGTTCGCTCCGGGTCACGCCGCCACCGACGCTCCCGCCCCGCCGAGGTTTCCCTGCCGTCCCGTTCACCCTGTGCACTCACGGCACCCATCGTGACAGCGTCCCGCCCGTCGGCCACGCAGCCGAGGTCGCAATCGGCACCGTGGGCGCGGGACGTGTTCGGGTGTCACAGCATGACGCGCTTCGGGTGGGTGTGGTCCAGGAGGCCCGTCAGGGAGAGGTCGCTGCCGTAGCCGGACTGGTCGACGCCGCCGTGGGGCGTTTCGGAGACCGTGGTGCCGTGGGTGTGGACCCAGACGATGCCCGTGCGAAGGGCGCGGACGGCGCGCGTCGCGCGGTCGTGGTTCGTGGTCCGGATGCCGGCGGCGAGGCCGAAGACGGCCTCGCGGTGCGCGGGGGCAGCCGTCGTGGCAGCCCCGGTCTCCTGCCCGGACCGGTCTCCTGCCCGGACCGGACGCTGCCGGTGACGGCGATCAGGGCGACGTCCCGGTGTGCGGTGAGCGCCCGGCGGCTGCGACCAGGGCGTCCGCGCGCCTCGATGACGTCGGCGATGCCGAGCAGCGCGCGCCGGCGGGCGGCCGGGGCGGGCGCCGACCAGCGTGGGAACGTCGCTGCCGCCACCGCTCCGGCCGCGTCCCTGTCGGCGCGGCCGGAGCGGAAGGCCGTGGACCTCGCCGGTGGCGGGGTCCCCCGGTTCCGTCGCCTCTCCGGAGGCGGAGGGCGGGCCAGGCCGACGGCTCCGTACCGTCGACGCGGACGATCCCGCAGGAGGCCGCGTACTCCAGGGCCGGCTCCGTGGAGGAACTGGTGGTGACGAGGACGGCCGACGGGGAAGATCCCACGATCTACCGGGCACCGCGAACCTGCCGGGTGCCGTTGTCGGTGCGGCGCCGCACTCCGCTGCCCGTTCACACGTGGACGGTCTACCGGCGTTCGAGCGTGACCACCTCGAACTCCTCAAGGCTGCGGATGGACACCCCCGTCTTCGTGGCCGCTTCGCCGCGAGCCGCCGACTGCTTGCCGCGGGAGGCCGCCAGCGCGGCCTGATCGGCATAGATCACACCCACGCTGCCCCGGCCCCCGGCCCGGTCGAGGAGCATCGCCGCGGTCTCGAAGCCCTCGATGGCCTGCACCCTGGGCAGTGTGGTGCTCCGGAACGTCTCCACCAGCAGGTCGGCGTCGGACGGGTCGATCTCGAACCGGGTCAGGCGGAAACCCGCGCCGGGTCCGACCTGCGCGGGAGGGGTGAACACCGCCGCCTCCCAGCTGTCGACCGTCACGGTGCTCGCGAACGGCGCCAGCATCGCCGCGCGTCGCTCCTTGAGCTGCTCGTCGCTGTTCCGCAGCGCCTCTTCGCTCTCCCACCAGGAACCCGTGAGGATCTTGCCGAGCTCGCGGTCGGTGAACAGCGCGAAGCCCCGGTACCCGGGCTGGCCGGCCAATGCCCTGGGGGCCTCCTCGCGGAGCTCGTCCACACACGCGTCGATCTTGGCGGGGTCACCGATGGTGTAGATGGTGCGAACGTACATGGGGGTGTGCTCCTGTTCTTCGGGCCGACGCTCGCCGGGACGGCGGTCTCGTTCTCGCCGCTTCCATCCGAGGCGCCCACGCGGCCGGGAGCAACGCGGACGGACCGTTCGGACGAACGGCAGGAGGGCACGACCGGCCGAAGAGGATCCTGCGGACGACACTCACCCGGTTGCGCGACACAGCCGGGGCAACCGTGGATCTGGCCGCCTCCACCGACAGCGCAAGGGCCGCGGTGGCGGGCGTCCGCCCGGATTCGGCTGCCCCCCGTGTTTCGCTTTCCTGCAAGTGGGCCGCCGGCCTCCGGGCCCGGCATGACTGTTCCATGGCGGGCTGCTCCGCCCGGAGATCACCGCCAGTCTCCGAAGCAGTCGAAGAACGCCTCCACGGTTCTCGAGCTCGTCGCCGCCAGCAGGGCTCTCTGCTGCTCCCAGTCGCTGACGAATGCGTCCACCAAGACCCCGGCGGCTCTGGGGGCGCCGATGACCGTCCGCAGGCACTGTTCGCGGCGAGCACCGTCGAAGTGGACCAGCGCGACCCTCGCCACGTTGTAGGCGCGACTGGCAGAGCTGAGCCGGTAGGGCGGGTTGGGGCGGAAGCGGTGTGCGAGACGCGCCGAGGGGACGGCTAGGACGTCGATGCCCGCACGCCATGCGCGCAGGCTGAAGTCAATGTCCTCCAGGCCCAGTTCGCGAAAGGATCCGAAGCCGTTCAGGCGATCGAAGGTCGCCCGGCTCAGTGCGAGGCATCCTCCTGGCGCGATGGGGAGGGGGTGGAAGGCATCGTCCGTGCGCGGTGGCAGCCAGCGCACGCGCAGTTCGGCATCGATCAAACGGGCACCACATCCGTAGACCGTGCTGTCGAAGTCGCACACGGCGGGTGCCAGGACCGCGTCGGGGCGAGCGGACAGCGCGCGCTCCAGTCGCGCGAGACAGTCCCGGTCCAACCGGCAGTGGGCATCCAGGAAAAGCAGGTAGGGACTCTGCGTGAGGGCGACGCCCGCATTGCGCGCCGCTGCCACGCCGCTGCGCTCGATGCGATGGACGACGACGCCCCGCTCGCGCCACGCGGCCTCCTTCAGGACAGCGCAACTGCCGTCCGTACCCCCGTCGTCGACCACGACGGTTTCGGCCGGCACCACCGACCCGGCGTAGACGGACAGCAGGGTGTCATGCAGTTCCGTGTTCTCGTCCAGGCTCGATACGACGAGGGACAACGGTGCCGGCCGTATCCGATTGCGGGGCATCACTCGGACCGTTCGACGGGTGGACCGGGCGTACCGGGCGGCACTCCCCCGGGCGGCAGGGTGGCGACCAGGTCGATCAGGCCGGGCAGCAGGGCCGCGAAGCGGATCGAGTCGTGGAGATAGGACGTGAGGCCGGCGGCCAGTGCGAAGTGGTAGGTGCTCAGACGGTCGAGCTCTCGGCCGTCCAGATTGAGCGCCAGGACGTCTCCCAGCCGGAGACCGTCGATGCCCATGGATTCGAGCACCTTGCCGGGCGCGGCCGCATATTCCAGGTACTCGGCGTAGTCGGTCGCCGACTGGAGGTCGGATTCGGCGTATCCCGCCTGTTCCAGCACGCGTTCAAGCACGCGATCGCCCTGGCGGACGAGGTAGCCGACGGTCGGCACGCTCTCGTCACGGAGATGCTGCAGCAGTTCCTTCGTCACAGCGCCGACGAGGCCGATGTTCGTCGCGTTGCTGAAGTCGGTCAGAACCGGGGTGAGAAGCGCCCTGCCTTCGGTGCCGATCAGTGCGATCCCAACGGCCTCCACCGTCTGTGAACCGATCCCCTTGGGCGGCCACGGCCTCTCCCGCGTCGCCAACGCAAGAACCAGGCCCGACTGAGCCAACAGGGGTTCCAGCACCTCGGAGTAGAGGTGCGGATATCCGTTTCGGCGGCAGAATCGGACCAGGGCCGTCCGTGTTTCGACGGTCGTCTCCCTGGTCACCCAAATCCGCGTCGACTCGTTGACGGGGGCGTGATGGGTCATGGCCGGCCTCCGGAGGAGAGAGAGTTCGAACTGGACATCCAGCCCGCGACCGCATACCGGGTGCCGTCCAGCACGGTTGCCACCTCATGCATCAGCGACGCCCGGAACAGCACCAGCATTCCTGGCTCCGGCACGATCACCACCCTGCGGTCGGAGAGATCGGGGTCGGTCTCGTAGAGCGTGAGCGCGCCGCCGTCGAAGGCCGGCAACGGGCCTCCGGGGTCCCGCCCGTTGAGGTAGAGCAGGAGCGACCAGCGGTGCGCGGCCAGACGCGGTGGATCGTCCTTGTGGTTGGCGACGTCGCGATGAGCACGGAAGTAGCTTCCCTTCTCGTACGACATGAAGTAGGGGCCGTACAAGTAGTCGGCGTCGGAATCGAATTCCGGCCGGTGGTCATCGAAATAGGACGTCAGGCGTTCACCGACGAAGCGCTTGGTGTCGTCGGGAAGGTGGTGGTCGAAACAGAACCGCAGTGACTGGTCCAGGATCGATTCGCCGGCGCGCACGACCTGCGCCGGTTCCCTCGGCGCTTCTTCCATGGCACGGATGAGGGCTCCGCATTCGTCGATCGACAGCAAGTCACGGGTCAAGGCGACGTTGCGGGTCCTGAACCGAGGGTGCGTGGTCTCGGCGTCCTGGGATCGCATGTGAGGGAGCGTAGAAGGGCCCCGTCCCGGGGCCCGGGAGGCCGCACCGTCCCGGACGCCGCGTTACCCCGAGCGGCCGAGTGGAGGCGGACGCGGCGAGGGCAGGATTCGAACCTGCCGGTGAGTGCGGTGGCGAAGGGGCTGCGGCGGTCGGCGAAGGCGCGGTCGACGCCGTCCTCCGCCGACGGCGGCCAGTGGTGTGGGACCCGGGTCGCGGGGCAGCCGGTCCTCCTGAGGTTGCGGCGGGAAGCGATCGGTTCCCGCCGGACACACGGTGAGCGTCTCGGAGTGGAGGAGTGATCGGGCATGGCGGAGAACGTGTGGAACTACGGGCAGGCCTTCAGCCACCTGGTGGGCACCGACCTGACCGGCTGGAGGGTCGAAGCCACCGACGGGCACATCGGGAAGGTCGATAAGCACTCCCACGACATCGACGACTCCTACCTGGTCGTCGACACCGGCGTGTGGATCTTCGGCAAGGAGGTACTGCTTCCGGCAAGCACGGTGACCCGCTTCGACCTGGAGAACCACACGGTGCACCTCGGTCTGACCAAGGACCAGGTCAAGGCCGCACCGGAGTTCCACTCCGGCGAGCACCTCGCGGACCGGCAGCGCCGGGAGGAGATCGCCGTGTACTACCGGACGGGCGGGCCGTTCGGGGGCGGACCGAGCCCCGTCTGACGTTCGGGCGAGCAGGACGGGCGGTCACGCATCCGGGTGCGTGACCGCCCCGGTCGTCCCTGGCCACTCGTACCGTCTGGCCTCGCTCCCCGGTCCCCATCAGGGCCCCACCCACACGGGACTGTCCCATATGCCCTATTTGCCCATCGCTGGACGTGAGACAGAACACTCTCCGTAAGGCATTGCGCATGGGTTGCACGGCCCAGGGCAGGCGGCTGAACCGCCGGTACTGCCGGCAGGGGGACTCAAAGGAACGAAGGGCCGTACACGAAGTGACCGCAGCACAACAAACCATCCACGTCGGCGGCGAGTGGCGCTCAGCCCTCTCCGGCGCCACGCGCGAGCTCATCGATCCCGTCGACGCGACCGCCTTCGCGGTGGTGGCGGAGGGCGGTGTCCAGGACACCGACGACGCCGTGGCCGCGGCACGGGCCGCGTTCGACGACGGCGCCTGGCCACGCACGCCGGCCCCCGAGCGGGCCGCTCTGCTGCGACGGGTCGCCGCCCTGCTCGAGCGCGATCGGGAGCGGATCGGCGCCCTGGAGAGCCAGGACGCCGGCAAGACGCTGGAGGAGGGCCGCATCGACGTCGACTGCGTCCGCGACGCCTTCCTGTACTTCGCCGACCTCGTGGCGAACGAGGACGGCGGACGCGTCGTCGACGCCGGTTCGGACGAGATCCGCAGTGTCGTCGTGTACGAGCCGGTCGGGGTCTGCGCCCTGATCACGCCGTGGAACTATCCGCTGCTCCAGGCCAGCTGGAAGATCGCGCCCGCCCTCGCCGCCGGCAACACCTTCGTCATCAAGCCCAGCGAGATCACCCCGCTGAGCACCGTCGTCCTGGTCGAACTGCTCCTGGAGGCCGGACTGCCGCTCGGCGCGGCCAACATCGTCACGGGCCCCGGCGGCACCGTCGGCGCCCGGCTCGCCGAGCACCCCGACGTCGATCTCGTCTCGTTCACGGGCGGTCTCGTCAGCGGCACGAAGGTCGCCAGGGCGGCCGCCGACAGCGTGAAGAAGGTCGCCCTGGAACTGGGCGGCAAGAACCCCAACGTCGTGTTCGCCGATGCCTGTTCGACGCCCGAGGGCTTCGACACCGCCGTCGACCAGGCGCTGAACGCCGCCTTCATCCACAGCGGCCAGGTCTGCTCCGCGGGCTCCCGACTCATCGTCGAGGAGTCGCTGCGCGAGCGTTTCGTCGCCGAACTCGCCCGCCGGGCCGGGCACATCCGGCTGGGCCGCGGCACCGACGAGGGCGTCGAGTGCGGTCCGCTGGTCTCCGCGGCCCAGTTGGCGCGGACCGAGGAGTACGTCGCCTCCGCCCTCGGCGAGGGCGCGGTCCTGCGCGCGGGCGGCGAGCGGCCGGCCGGTCCCGGCTACTTCTACCGGCCCACGGTCCTGGACCGGTGCCACCGCGGCATGCGGGTCGTCCGCGAGGAGGTCTTCGGCCCCGTCCTCACCGTGGAGACCTTCCGCACCGAGCAGGAGGCCGTCGCCCTCGCCAACGACACCGAGTACGGCCTCGCCGGAGCGGTGTGGAGCTCCGACGAGGACCGTGCCCGACGCGTCGCGGCCCGGCTGCGCCACGGCACCGTCTGGATCAACGACTTCCACCCCTACCTGCCCCAGGCGGAATGGGGCGGCTTCGGCAAGTCCGGCATCGGCCGGGAGCTGGGCCCGAGCGGCCTCGCCGAGTACCGCGAGGCCAAGCACATCTACCAGAACCTCGCTCCGCGCCCCGTGCGCTGGTTCGCGGGCGAGACGCAGAAGGAGCAGGCGTGAACGACCGGCACGTGTACGACTACGTCGTCGTCGGCGGCGGCACCGCGGGATCGGTGATCGCCTCCCGGCTGACCGAGGACCCGGACGTCAGCGTCGCCGTCATCGAGGGCGGCCCCAGCGACGTCGGCCGCGACGACGTCCTCACCCTGCGCCGCTGGATGGGCCTGCTCGGCGGCGAGCTGGACTACGACTACCCCACCACCGAGCAGCCCCGGGGCAACTCGTACATCCGGCACAGCCGGGCGCGCGTGCTGGGCGGCTGCTCCTCGCACAACACCCTCATCGCGTTCAAGCCCCTTCCCTCCGACTGGGACGAGTGGGCCGAGGCGGGTGCCGAGGGCTGGGACGCGGCGGCCATGGACCCCTACTTCGCCCGGCTGCGCAACAACATCGTCCCCGTCGACGAGGCCGACCGGAACGCGATCGCCCGGGACTTCGTCGACGCGGCGCAGACCGCGCTCGGAGTTCCGCGCGTCGAGGGCTTCAACAAGCAGCCCTTCCACGAAGGCGTCGGCTTCTTCGACCTCGCCTACCACCCGGAGAACAACAAGCGGTCGTCCGCGTCCGTCGCCTATCTCCACCCGTTCCTGGACCGGCCGAACCTGCACATCGCCCTGGAGACCTGGGCGTTCCGGCTGGAGTTCGAGGGCACCCGCGCCACCGGTGTGCACATCCGCACCAAGGAGGGCACGGAGCACGTCGTACGCGCCCGACGGGAGATCCTGGTGTGCGCGGGCGCCGTGGACACCCCGCGCCTGCTGCTGCACTCCGGGATCGGTCCGCGCGCCGACCTGGAGAAGCTCGGCATACCCGTCGTGCACGACCTGCCGGGCGTGGGTGAGAACCTGCTCGACCACCCCGAGTCGGTCATCGTGTGGGAGACGCACGGTCCGATCCCGGAGAACTCCGCCATGGACTCCGATGCCGGGCTGTTCGTCCGCCGGGACCCGGAGTCCGACGGGCCGGACCTGATGTTCCACTTCTACCAGATCCCCTTCACCGACAACCCCGAGCGCCTGGGCTACGAACGTCCCGCGCACGGTGTGTCGATGACCCCCAACATCCCCAAGCCGCGCAGCCGCGGCAGGCTCTACCTGACGAGCGCCGACCCCGAGGACAAACCCGCGCTCGACTTCCGGTACTTCACCGACGAGGACGACTACGACGGCCGGACCCTCGTGGACGGAATCCGCATCGCCCGGCAGATCGCGGCGAGCGAGCCGCTGGCCGGTTGGCTGAAGCGCGAGGTGTGCCCGGGCCCGGAGGTCACCTCCGACGAGGAGCTCAGCGCGTACGCCCGTCATGTCGCGCACACCGTCTATCACCCCGCCGGAACCTGCCGGATGGGGGCCGTCGACGACGAACTCGCGGTCGTCGCGCCCGATCTGAGGATCCGGGGCCTGGACGGCATCCGGATCGCCGACGCGTCCGTCTTCCCGACCATGACCGCCGTCAACCCGATGATCGGCGTGCTCATGGTCGGCGAGAAATGCGCCGATCTGCTGGGAGGCACCACACGATGACCACTACGCCGCACACCACCACACCGCCGTCCGTCTTCTCCGTGCGTGACCTGTGGAAGGTCTTCGGTCCCAAGGCCGAGCGCGTGCCCGCCGAACCGGAGCTCGGCGCCCTCGGCGCCGCCGAGCTGCGCGAGCGCACCGGCTGCACCGCGGCCGTCCGCGACGTCTCCTTCGACGTCCGCAAGGGCGAGGTCTTCGTCGTGATGGGCCTCTCCGGCTCGGGCAAGTCCACGCTCGTACGCTGTCTGACCCGCCTGATCGAGCCCACCTCGGGCACGATCACCATCGACGGCGAGGACGTCCTGTCCATGGACTCCGGACGGCTCCGCGAGCTGCGCCGGCACCGGGCGGCGATGGTCTTCCAGCACTTCGGGCTGCTGCCGCACCGGACGGTGCTCGACAACGTCGCCTACGGTCTGGAGATCCAGGGCGTGGGCCGCGGCGAACGGCGCGAGCGGGCGGCGGAGTTCGTCACGAAGGTCGGCCTGGACGGCATGGGGCACCGCAGGCCGAGTCAGCTCTCGGGCGGTCAGCAGCAGCGGGTCGGGCTGGCCCGCGCGCTCGCCGTCGACCCCGAGGTCCTGCTGTTCGACGAGCCGTTCAGCGCGCTGGACCCGCTCATCCGCCGGGACATGCAGGAGGAGGTCGTACGCCTGCACCGGGAGGAGGGACGCACGATGGTCTTCATCACGCACGACCTCGGCGAGGCGCTGAAGCTCGGCGACCGCATCGCGCTGATGCGCGACGGCCGCGTCGTGCAGCTCGGGACGCCCGAGGAGATCGTGGGCGCGCCCGCCGACGACTACGTCAGGGACTTCGTCCGGGACGTGCCGCGCGAACAGGTGCTGACCGTCCGCTCGGCGATGCGTCCCGCGCTCGCGGACGAGTACGAGGCCGGGCCCGCGCTCGCGCCGACCGCCACCGTCCACGAGGCCATCGAGGCCGTCGCCCGTACCGGAGCGAACGCCCGGATCGTCGAGGACGGCCGGTGCCTCGGTGTGGTCGACCACGCGGGGCTCCTCGGTGTCGTCGCCGGGGTCCCGGCCACGACGGGAAAGGCGGTGGCCTGATGTACGCCCATACGACCTGGCCGCCGCCGGGCGGCACGACCCGCGCCGCCGGGGGATCGCACCGCACCGGACACGGCCGGGAGTCCCTCGTCGGCCCGTGGCAGCCGGTCCGTCGCGACGGCCGCGGCACTTCGGGACCGGTCCGCTGCGCCCTCCCCGTGGCGCGGAACCGCGACGCGAGCAGGTGGGGCCGATGACCGCGACCGTCACCCCTGCCTCTCCCCGCCGTGCCTCCGCCCCCGGCGCGGCGCCCGGCGTCCTGCGCGTGTTCGTGGGCCACCGCGGCCGGCTGATCGGCGCCGCCACGGCCGTCGCGCTCGTCCTCGGAGCCGTGCTCCTCGGAGGCGGCAGCTGGCCGGCGTCGTTCGTCGCCGATCTGTCGGGGCCCCTCGACCGCGCCGGCGACTGGATCGTCGACAACCGTGACGGCCACCCGCTGTTCCTCTACTTCCTCGGCCACATCAGCAACGCCGTGGTCGTCTCCGTCCGCGCCGTGTACCTCGTCCTGCTGGCTCTCGGCTGGGCCGGCGTCACCGCCGCCGCGGGTCTGGTGGCCTGGCGCGTCGCGGGCGTCCGGCTCGCACTGACCTCCGTCGCCGCCATCTCCGTGTGCGGACTGCTCGGCATGTGGGTGCCCACCCTGCAGACCCTCGCCCTGATGGTCGTCGCCGTCGCCGCGTCCGTGCTGCTCGGAGGCCTCCTCGGGCTCGCCGCCGGCCTGTCCGACCGCATGCACCGGATCCTCCGTCCGGTCCTCGACACCATGCAGGTGCTGCCGGCCTTCGCGTACCTCCTGCCCGTCGTCCTGGTCTTCGGCATCGGGGTACCCGCGGCCGTCCTCGCCACCGTCGTCTACGCCGCCCCGCCCATGGCCCGTCTCACCGCGCTCGGACTGCGCGGCGCGGACGCCGGCGTCATGGAGGCCGTCGCCTCCCTCGGGGCCACCGGCAGGCAGCGACTGCTGACGGCCCGGCTGCCGCTGGCCCGCAAGGAGCTGCTGCTCGGCACCAGTCAGTCGATCATGATGGCCCTCGGCATGGCCGTGATCGCGTCCGTCATCGGCGCGGGTGGCCTCGGCGACCGCGTCTACCAGGCGCTGGCCTCCGTCGACGTCGGAGCCGCGCTCGCCGCCGGCGTGCCGATCGTGCTGCTCGCCGTCGTCCTGGACCGGGTCACCGCCGCGGCGGGCGAGCGCATCGGCGCCGCTCCGGCCCGCCGGGCCGGACTCGGCTGGGCCGTCGCCCTCGCGGTGACCGCCGCCGTCGCCGGGGCCGGTCGCCTGTCCGACCGGCTCTCCTGGCCCGACGGGTGGACGGTGGACATCGCCGAACCCGTCAACGGTGCGGTCGACTGGATGACCGCCCACCTCTACTCCGGCGTGCCCCTCGTCGGCGGCACCGCCGACTGGGCCGCGCGGTTCACCACGTGGGTCCTGAACCCCCTGCGCGACGGCCTGCAGTGGCTGCCCTGGTGGGCCGTCCTGCTGACCGTCGGCTCGCTCGCGCTGCTCATCGGCACCTGGCGCACCGCCGCGACCGCCGTCCTCGCGATGGCGGCGATCGGTGCGCTGGGCGTCTGGGACCCGGCGCTCGACACGCTGTCCCAGGTCCTGGCCGCCGTCGCCGTGACGCTGGTGCTCGGCTTCGCCCTCGGGATCGCCGCGGCCCGCAGCACCCGTCTGGGACGCGTACTGCGTCCTGTGCTCGACGTCTTCCAGACGCTGCCGCAGTTCGTCTACCTGATCCCCGTCGTGGCCCTGTTCGGTGTCGGCCGCGCCCCGGCGGTCGCGGCCGCCGTGGTCTACGCCTTGCCCGCGGTCGTACGCATCACGGCGCAGGGGGTGCGCGCGGTGGACCCCGCCGCCCTCGAATCCTCGCGCTCGCTGGGCGCGACCGGTCGCCAGCAGCTGTTCCAGGTCCAGCTGCCGCTGGCCCGGCCCGCGCTGCTGCTCGCCGTCAACCAGGGTGTGGTGCTGGTCCTCGCCGTCGTCGTCATCGGCGGCCTCGTGGGCGGCGGAGCGCTCGGCTACGACGCGGTCTTCGGCCTCGCCCAGGGCGACCTGGCGACCGGTCTGGTCGCCGGTGCGGCGATCGTCTGCCTCGGCCTGGTGCTCGACCGCGTCACCCAGCCGACGGAACGCCGCGACCTCGCCCGGAAGGGGGCCTGACCATGGCTCGCACACGCCTCGCCCTCGGCGGCTCCGCGCTCGCGGCGGCCGTCACCCTGACGGCCCTCACCGGCTGCGGCGCCGCCGACATGACCCGTCAGGCGTCCCCGTACGCCGACGCGAAGGACTCCCGCACGGTGACCCTCTCCGTGCAGTCGTGGGTGGGCGCACAGGCCAACGTGGCCGTCGCGCGGTATCTGCTGGAGCACGAGCTCGGCTACCGGGTGGACACCGTCCAGATCGACGAGGTACCCGCCTGGGACGCCCTCAGCCAGGGCCGGGTGGACGCCATCCTGGAGGACTGGGGCCACCCGGACCAGGAGAAGAGGTACATCGACGACAAGGGGACGATCACCCGGGGCGGGGACCTCGGGGTGACCGGCCACATCGGCTGGTTCGTGCCGACCTACTTCGCCGAGAAGCACCCGGACGTCACCGAGTGGAAGAACCTGAACAAGTACGCCGACGAGTTCCGTACCGCGGAGAGCGGCGGCAAGGGCCAGTTGCTGGACGGCTCCCCGTCCTACGTCACGAACGACAAGGCCCTTGTGGACAACCTGGGCCTGGACTACCAGGTCGTGTTCGCGGGCTCGGAGGCGGCGCAGATCACGCAGATCAAACAGCTCGCCAAGGAGAAGAAGCCGTTCCTCAGCTACTGGTACAAGCCCCAGTGGCTGTTCGAGAAGGTCCCGATGACGGAGGTGAAGCTGCCCGAGTACAAGGAGGGCTGCGACGCCGAACCGGAGAAGGTGGCCTGCGCCTACCCCCACACCCCGCTGCAGAAGTTCCTCAACACCCGCTTCGCGGACGGCGGGGGCGACGCCGCCGCCTTCCTGAAGAAGTTCCGGTGGACGACCGACATGCAGAACGACGTGGCCCTCATGATCGCGGAGCAGAAGCTGTCGCCCGAGGAGGCGGCAGGGCGGTGGGTGAAGGAGAACGAAGCCACCTGGCGGGAGTGGCTGCCGTCCTGACACGGGTACGGCGGACCGGGCGCGCACGCCGGTCCGCCGTCTCCTCGCCCCCGTCCACAGCCTCCGCCGGGTCCCGCGGGGACGGAGACCCTTGGGGCTCACCGCTCCGCGCCGGGAGGCCGGTACCGGACCTGACCGGCTCTGCGCAGGGCGTCCAGCGTTTCATCGACGGTCAACAGAACGGTCGTCTCGAACGAGCTGAGCGCGCCGCCTCCGCTGATCGCCAGCGCCACCGCAGCCATGGACACGTTGTCCGGGGCTTCCCACAGGTTGTAGCCGTCATGCGTGCCGAAGGCGTACCAGAAGCCGTGGAGCTTCCCGCCGACAGACTCGATGTACGACCGAGCGGCCTCTGCGCGGTCTTCGGGGTGCCCGGTCAGCCTCGCCCAGGTCTCCGGCGTGTAGCTGAACCTCGACAGATAGAGCGGCATCGGGTCTCTCCTTCGTTTCCCCACGGATGCCCGCGCTGGAGTGAGGAGGCGTCGGACGCGGCCCGTAGATCCCCCGAACAGCCGGGCACGATGACCGGTACAGCCCACCGTCAGCGGTGAGCGTGCGCGGAGGGCTTGCGTCGTGGGCTGCGACGGGAGCGGTGACATCACGAAGCGCTGGGAACCGACAAAGCCACAGGTCAGCGGGGTTCTTTCACCGCTCCGGCCGGTCGCGTCGAGGGCGACGACCTCCACCAGACGCCCCGCGGCATGAAAGTCGAGGTCGACCGAGGCCGGCGCCTGCTCACACGGGAAGCAGTACGGCGCGACGCACCGGCCCTCCCCGTGCCGGTCGGTACATGGGCGAGGGCGCGGGCGACCGCGTCCCTCCGCCCGTAGGGGTGCCGAGCGGCCCGCTTCGGGAAGTACTGGCGCACCGCAAGACCAGAGGATCGACGCCACCGTCCTGGGTCACAGCCTGATGCGTGCCATCGACTCGATCGAATCGATATGAGCCCTGTCACACCGGTACCTTGACCGCGTACGCAAGGGCGACGTGAGGAGCACACATGCAGGTTTCGACGCTCAGCCTCTGGGGGGCCGGGGCCTTCGGCGCGGTCATCGGGTGGATCGCCTACCGGACCCTGCGACGCGCGGCCGACGGGTCGAAGATCGCCGACCTCGTCACCGTGATCGCGGCTCTGGGCGGCGGCGCGGTCGTGAACAACCAGTTCGCGGAGCCGGACCTCTTCGCCATGTACGGCATCGGTCTGTTCGCCGGCTTCTTCGGTTACTTCGTGGTCGGCCTCCTCGTCGACCGGTCCGAGGCCAAGGCGAAGGCGAAGGCCGGGCTCCGGGCCGAGGTGCCCGCACAGGCGGAGGCCCCCGACACGGCCCCGGTACGACGGGAGGAGGCCGGCGCCGGATCGACCACGTCCACGTGGATGGGCGAGGAGTGACCGAGGTCGGCGGTCCGGCCTCCGGTCAGCGGCCCGATCGCAAGCGGAGCGCGGCGGAGCAGTACGCGGTGTAGGCGAGTCCCAGGATGTTGCCCTTGCGCAGCAGCTCGATCCGGACACGGTGCATGGCCGGGCCGACCTCCTCCCCGTCGAGCAGCGCCGCCCAGAAACGTTCGGCGAACTCGCCGGCGAGTGCCTGGTCCACGGTGACCTCGGTGCCGATCACGCCGGAGGCGTGGAGCTCGGTGAAAGTGTCGACGAAGCCCAGCCACGAGGAGGGATCGCGGTCGGCGGTGTGGCAGCCGTTGAGGAAGACGAGGGGGGTGAGTTCATCCCACCGGTCCCATCCCTCCTCCCCCGCCCAGGCGTTCAGGTCCTCCGGGAGGATCCGGTCGGTGTGGCCGATCTCCAGGACCGTGGCACTGGAGTGTTCGCCCTCGGCGGCGCGGGGCCGGCGCCCGTGCCCGTAGAAGTACACGCAGTCGCCCGGATCGCTGATGAGGGCGTCACGCAGGGCCGCACGGCGGTCGTACACGTTGACCTGCCGGAACCTCGCCCGCAGCGTGGCCAGGTGACGGTCCGCCAAGCCCTCGTCCAGGTGGTTGCTGCGGGCCACGGTGAGAACGGGGGCGGCGTCCGCGCGGCCCGCCGTGAGCCGCAGGCGCCGCCCGCGCGGGACGGACGGGGGGTGCTCGATGAGGTGGCGGTATCCCCAGAACCCGTACGGGCAGAGCGTGTTGAGGCCGTGGCTGTGCTGCGCCGGGCAGGAGCGGGCCGTGGTGTCCTCCGCCACCTGATCGAAGCCGGGCCCGCAGGGCACGAGCTGCGCCTGACTCTCGACGCGGATGTCGTACAACAGGCCCCAGGGGAAAACCAGGTCCTGGTGTTCCTCACGACAGATCTGGATCTGGGCGGGCTCCCGCAGGACCTGCATGAGCGCCGCCCGCTCCCTCCGGCCACGCGCGATCATCTGGAAGAAGGACCAGCCGAGCCGCGCCAGCTTCGTCATGTCGTGGAGCAGGGCTTCGGGCGACTTGCCGTTGTCCGGACCGAGCACGTTGCGGAGGCGGCGGTCCTCCCCTTCGCCCTGCCGTACCGCGTGACAGTCGAGCAGGGCCGCGCGGGCCTTCCGCAGGACGTCGATCACCTGGTGGTCGCCGAGCCAGAACGTGGCCACGGGCCCGTGCTGCGAGGTGACGTCGATCGTCATCGTGCCGTCGCCTCCGCGGCCCACCCGTACGCCCGCGGTCCGCGCGGGCAGCTCGGTGAGGTCCGCGAACCCGGGCGTCAGGGTGAAGTCGATGACAGCCGTCGTTGCGCCGCCCGCGCCCTCCCGGGCAGCGACCCAGGCGGTCAGAGACACCGACTGGAGCTGGTTCCCCCGGTACGAGACGTAGACGCGCATCCGCGCGGGCCCCGGCTCCTCCGGGGCGGCGAACGGGATGTGCAGGTAGCGGCCCCGGTGTCCCGCCTCGCACACGTGCTTCCCACCGGGCGGGCAGGGGCAGACCCAGCTGCGACCCTTCCGCGGCAGGAAGAGGGGGTACACGACGACCGTCGGGAAGATGAAGTCCTCGCTGACGACGGTCACGTCCAACCAGTCGCCACGGCCTTCGTCGTCCGTGTGCGGGAGCCCGTCCTCGGGGAGGGGCCGGGCCTGCCCGGCGAGGAGGCTCTCCATGGCCAACTCGCCGATGTCCAAACGGAGTTCGTACCAGCCCCCGGAAGCGAGAGTGCGATCCTGGGGGACGGTCTCCCGGGAGAGCGGCCAGACGACCGCCAGGTTGAGGAACCGGTCCTCCCTCGCGGGGGCGGAATCCGGCTCGGGTTCGACGTCGGAGTCGACCGGTTCCCGGGCCGTGTCGTCGGCGGCCCGGGGCGGACCGCTCCCGATCGGGACGCCGTCGGGCTCGGGGAGACCGCGCTCCCCTTCCTGGAGCCTGGCCTCGAAGAGGTCCCAGGTCTCCCTCGCACCCCCGCACAGGATCAGGATGTCGAAGTGCTCGTCCTCGAACTCCTCCTGGCCGATGTCCTCGTCGTTCAGGAGCGCCTCCCATCCGTCCCTGGCCTCGTCGGCCAGTTCTGGCCGGTGCCACAGGTCGGAGGCCCGCAGAGCACGCAGGTCCGCCTCCAACTTCCAGCGCGGGGGCCCCGCGTACCCGTCCTCGTGCCGCACCGATCACGCCTCCCTCGTTCCGAACCCTCCGGTGGTGTCATTCTGGAGCCCACGCGGACGCAGGGGGCAACTGGTGGAGCGAGACCCGGACATCAGCATCCGGCTGTCCTGGCAGGACGGGCTGGTCGCCACGGTCGTCCTCGTCAACGGCAAGCCGGACCACGAGACGTGGCGGCCGCGCCCCGTGGGCCAGGGGGTGCTCGTCCCCCCGGGCGTGGCGACCCCGCCGGGGGTCGCGAAGCTGCTGGCGCGGTTGCTCTTCCCGAAGCCCGTGCGCGCTCGTGTCGCCCAGCGGGCCGCGCTGCTGGATCCCGGACGGTACCTGCGGCTGCGACTTCTCCTGCCCGACGCCGAAGAGCAGGGGTCGTACGACCTCGGGTCGCTGCGCTGGGAGTCGGTGCGGCTGCCGTCGGCGCTCGCCGGCGCGGACGCCTGGGCGGAGTGGGCCGGGTCCCTGGCGCTGCCGCCGGACGGGGGCCGCGAGCTCGGGCAGCATCCCTGGTTCGCCCTGGTCCGGGACGTCGTCCCCCGGTCCTCGGCGGCGTCCGCCGTTCCGGCCGGTGCCGGGATCGTGGCGGTGGCCGATGCCACGTCCGTGCACGGCGGGATCACCACGCCCGCGGGGCGGGAGACCGTGCACGCGCCGGCGCCCGGTTCGCTCGGGGACGCCGATCGGCGAGGAGTGGAGAGCGCGGTGCGCGATTCGCGCCTCTCCGCCCTGGTCGTGGACTCCCCCGCGACGGCGGAGGGCATCCGGCGCACCCTGCTCGGGGGTGCGCAGGTGTTCTATTTCGGCGGGCACCACATCGCCGGAGGTCTGGTGGTGGGCGGCGACGGCGCGGATGCCTCCTGGCTGGACGTGGACGTGCTGTCCGGGTGGCTGCGGGACGGCGGCGTCGGGCTCGCGGTCCTCATGGCCTGCGACTCGGCCGCCTCCTGGACGGACGGCTCGCGCGATGCGGCCGCGTCGGCGGAGCGGTTCGCGCACGGGGTGTCCGCCGCCGAGAAGCTGGTGCGGTCGGGGGTGCCCCACGTCGTGGCCGTCCAGGGGAAGGTGAGTCACGGTCAGGCCGCTGGTTTCGCCGGGCGGTTCTTCGGGGCGCTGGTGCGCGGGCTCCCCGTCGACCTCGCCCTGCGGGAGGGGGCCGTCGCCCTGGAGGGCGCCGTCGCCGTCCCCGTCCTGTACGCCCGGCACGACAGCGCGGAGCTGACGGTCGGCGACCTGCCGGTGATCAGGCCCGCGCGTCTGGCGCCCGTCGCGCACCGGATGCCCGTGGCGGACGAACCGACGCTCGGGCTGCCGGACGAGCGGCACCGCGTACAGCTGGACGTCCGGTGGTGCCTGGCCGAGCGGCCGGTACGGGACGTCCTGGCCGATCCCGGGGCCGACGACCTGGTCACGGTCCTCACCGAGGCGGAGCGGACCCTGCTGCGGGCCCGTGCCGCCCGGGGACTCCCGCACGAGGGGCGGCGCCGCTGGTACGTCTCCGACGTGCGGGCCGGCCGGCTCCCGGAGACGGAGGCCGCCCTGCGCCGTGCGGTGTCCCCCGCGTACGAGAAGGCCTCCGGTGAGGACCACCGGGGTGTGGGGCTCGTACTCCGCTGCGCGGCCGGCGAGGAGCCGGGGGCGGGCTTCCGGGGGGAGCTCGACCGGCTGCACGGTTTCGGCTGGGACCTGCGGGCCGTCGTCGTCCAGGTGCACGGGGAGCACCCGGCCGAGGTCCAGGAGGTGGCCGAGCACCTGGCGAGGACGCTGGGGAACGGGGAGTACCTGCTGCGGTCCCGGGCATCGGACGGCGAGGCGGGCGAGCCGCCGAGCCGGAAACGCCCGGCCGTGCCGCTTCCGTCGGGTGCGTCCTCCGCGTCGGCGCGGCGGGGCGCGCGTGAACTCCTCGACGCGGCAGGGGCGGTGGCGGATCCGTCGCGGCCGGGTCCGGCGCCCGGGGTCGACGTCCGGACGGTCGTCGAGGAGCTGAACTCCGGCGCGGTGTGGGGAGTCCCGTCCGAGGAGCGGCAGGTCCTCGCCGCCGTGCGGCTGTGGTGGCCCGCGCTGTACGCGTCCCTTCTGGAGGAATACGCAGCGGGGCGGACCGGTCCGGGCAGGGCGGTGTCGCTGCGGCTCGCCGCCGACCGCGACGAGGACCTCGACCGGTGGCTGAAAGCGGCCGGCGGCGCCGTCCCGGGACCGTCGCGGTTCAGTCCGCTCGACCGGCCCACCCCGTTCGTGGACGCGGTGGTCCTGGGCCTGGTGCGGACCGGGCTGCGGGGCTCGGAGTGCTTCGAGGACTGGCTGGCCGAGGCCTCGGAGGCCGCCGGCGACGCCGTGGCGCTGCTCGACCACGGCCCGCTTCCCGTGGACGGTCCGGATCTGGAGTCGGCCGAGGTCGCCGTGGCCCTGGACCGGGCGGGGGCGCTGGCCGCCGTACGGCTTCCGGTGCTGGATCCCGGCGGTCAGTGGCCGGGCAGTTGGGCGCTGCTCGCGCGGCGGCCGCTGACCCCGGAGATCGCCGCCTGGCTGTACGGGTTCGCCGAGGGGCAGCGCCGTGCCCTCGGGGTCGCTCCCGGCGCCCACCGGTTCGACCTCGCGCTGGAGGACCAACTGTCCGATTTCCGACAGGCGTTGGCGCCGTCGTTGCGGCCTGCGGGCTTCGACTCCTGAGAGTTTCCGTCGCAGGTGCCGTTGGCAGGAATCTGTCGTTTCGCCGCCCCTCGTCCGTATGCTGGACAACTCGTTCTCGTCGGTCGACGTCGGACCCCGGGCGCTCCGAGCCCGGCACGCCTGCAGAGGGACGCCCATGCTCGAACACTGGTACTTCTTCGCCTCTTTGGGCCTTCCGCCGCAGACGGCCGCGATCCAGCTGGATCACCTCACGGCTCTCGCCGAGGTGCCCGGCACCGACCGCTCGGAGGAGATCGTCTCCTCATCGATCGAGTCCCTCGCGCGGGCGGGGACGGCGACCATGCTGTACGCGCTGCCGCACGTCCTCGCGGCGCAGCGCCGGTTCGCCGGCGTGGCCGAGGTGAACGCGCGGGCGGCGGCCTTCCACCGGGACATCGCGTCCGTCGCGCCCGAGGAGGTGCGGACCCGGCTCGCCGCGGCGCTGCGGACGGCCGGCGGTCCTGACACCGCGAAGGCGCTCGCGGCCCTGGAGGACCTGCTGCGGGACGTCGGCGTGGCCGGGGACGCGGCGGACGTCTCGATCCCGCCGTACCACGACCTGGTGGAGCAGCTGGCCCCGACCGCAACCCTGGTCGTCGCGCGGCTCCTCGCCGCCCGGGACCCCCGGGGCGCCGGGGAGCTGATGGACGATCACCCGGGCCTGGTCGAGGACGCGTTGGAGGGTCGATACGGACGCCTCGCGCTGTTGCAGGCGGCCGAGACGAGCGCCGCGCTTCGCCCGGACGCGACCGAAAAGATCCGGACGGCTCTCGCGGTGGCCTCGCGTGGCGCCTTCGACCTGGAACCCGACCTGCTCGCCACGGCCGCCCGGGTCACCTTCCCACTCCCCCGCGAGGGCGCGTCGACCGAGAGCGGACGTGCCGGGTCCGGGGCCGACACCCTGGACGCCCTGGAACGGGAGGCCCTCTCCGGCGAGACGCTGCTCGGCCTGCTCGAGGAGTGGCGGCGCTCGGGCGTCCTCCCGGCCAGGGCGGACAGTGACGCGCGCCGGGCGGCGTACGCGCATCTGGGCGGCGCGGGCGACATCACCGCTTCGGCCATGCCGTCGGTGCTCTGGGAGTCGGCCCTGTGGTCCCTCGCCGCCTCGTACGACCCCCAGGAGACCACCCGACGGCTCGCGCGCTACTGGCGCGGCCCCGATCCGCGGTGGCGCGCCGTCGACCCGGAGTGGCGTCCCGGCACCCCGGGCCGCGTCCCCGTCACGCTGCCGCACACGACGTACGGTCACGTCGTCATACACACCCACCGGCTTCTGACGCTGCGGCACCCCGCAGGCCACTACCCCCTGCCGAACCTCACAGACGGTCCCGTGACCGACACCGATCCCCGCGTGGCCGCGTGGCTGTGGTCGCCCTGGCTCCACCACCACACGCCACCGCACCAGACCAGGACCGGCAAGCCGGCGGCCGGTGCGGTCCCGGCACCCTCCCCGCACCTGCGGGGCGACCAGCCGGAGCAGCTGGTCCGGCTCCTCGGGGCCGCGCTCCTCGCCGCGCACCTGCTGACCCGGACCGGCCCCGGGGAGCACCCCGTCGAGGAGCGGGGCCATCTGCTTCTCCTCATCGTCCACGTACGGGACACCCTGTACCGCTCCTTCGCCACGCTCATGGACGCCGTACACGGCGAACCGCGCAAGGCCGTCGCGTACGCCGGACCGCTGACCGCCCTCCTGCTGCACGCCGGCGGCACCGCCGACTGGATCGGCAAGGGGGCGCACGCCGCCGTCGATCCGGCCGAGATCGTCCGGGTGGTGGCCGCGCTGCCGTCCGGCCCGGCGCACTCGCCGCTCACCGCCAAGGGCGCTCGTTCCGTCGCCCTGCACTGGGTGCAGGAGTCCGTGTCGGGCGGTGCGGGGCCGCACAGGACCGAGGCGGGAGGCCGCTGGTTCTCCGGTGACACCCCGCCGGCCGACACGCTGATCGAGCTCGTCCGCGCGCGGGAGTCGAACCCGTACTCCTACCCGTCGGTGCGCGCGGCGCAGCTGCACCGGGACCTGCATGCGCACTCCCGGCACGAGGTCCTGCGCTGGGACTGGACCCCGGACGGCCCCCGCTCCCCCGGCCTCACGACCGGCCCGAAGCTCACCCCGGGCATCCTCACGCTGAGCGGCCCCGGCGACCCCGGCCGGGACTCCTTCTCCGTCGAGGAGTGGCACGAGATGGCCGACGGCCTGTCCGAACTCCTCAAGAGCGGCGACACGCACGCCATCGCTCCCGTGACGGTGAGCACCCTGCGGCTCGCGGCGCTCCTCGGCCGGCCCGAGCTCGGTGACCAGGGGTCGTACGAGGAGTGGGTGAAGGACTGGGGCGGCCGGGTCACCTCCCTCAACACGCCCACGCACCTACCGCGTTACGTACGCGCCCGGATGTTCGACATGTTCCGTGCGCAGGTCGAGGGCGCGGGTTCCCAGGAGCGGCTGCGCACCGTCCTGGACAACGTCGTGGACGTGATCGTCGACCTCAGCGGCGGCGCGCAGTTCTTCTACGAGCGCCTCTTCGAGGAGCTCACGGCCCGCGCCCTGCCTCCGGAGATGGCGAACCGGCTACGGGTCCGGCTGCTGCAGGCGCTGTACCACCGCTGGGGCGGCAAGCCTCCCGTCGTGCCGCACGAAAGCCCCTGGGGCACGTACCTCGGCCGGGTCTCGGGGCGTGGCACCGAGGAGGCGCTCGTCCGGTTCCTGCGGGCGACGGCCGCCGAGCAGCTCCAGGGACAGGGCACCCCGCTGGCCCGGGTCATGGACGAGCTGTGGCTGCGCACCCAGCGCCCCCTCGACTGGCCCGCGGTACGCGAACCGGCCGGTCGGGTGGGGGTCGACCCCCGGCTCGTGGTCGCCGTCACGCAGGACCGGCGCTCCGGGGAAGCCGTCGTGTACGCGCGGAACGCGAACAGCGGCGTCGGCGAGCTCCACTCCGCCCGCCCCTTCGTGTACGACCTGTTCCGCCCGGGCCCCGAGGCGGTACTCCCCGTGCCGTACCCCTCGCCCGACTCGTACGCGCTCGGGATCGTCTGCTCCGTGCCCCGCGCCGGCGAGCGGCCGTACCTCTGGGTCAACTGCGGGCTCGACCGTCCCGTGGCGTGCGGCATCGAGCCGCACGAGCTGCGTCATCGGCACCTCGGGGATGTGGTGGCCGTCCGGTTCACCGCGCCCGGCGACGAGACGCGGCGTCCGAGCGTCATCCCCCTCGCGTCGCTGCCACCGAAGGACGGCGAGGTGCGCGAGGCGGAGCTCCGCCGCTCGGACCGCTTCCCGTGGCTGCGGCTCAAGGTGTCCGGCGTCGCCACCGACGCCTATCCCTCGACCCCCGCCGAGCAGGGCGTCAAGGCCCGGCGCCGCTGGGATCCCGACCTCGCACGCGCTTTCCGGGACAAGGCTTCCGCCGCGCCCGTGAACACGCTGGCGCGCTGGCACGAGCAGCTCGGGCAGTGGGTGCCGCTCGACGCGGGCCTGCCGGAACTGGCCGTGGCCGCCGGGACGAACGGGACGCCGGGGGCCAGGGCGGCCGAATCGGGTGGGACGCCGGGGGCTGCCGCAGCTCCGGCCGCCGAGCCCGGTGAGCCCGTCCCCACCCCCGTACGTCTGGTGCTGTCGGGTCCGGCGACCGAGCGGTCCGGGTTCGGGGCGGCCTGGCGGTTCGTCACCACCCCCGGGAGCTGCTACGTGCTCGGGCCCGCCGCCTGGCACCCCGAGGACTGGCAGCGGCTCGACGAGGTGTGCCTCGCGGCCCCGGCCGGGCTCGTCGTGCACGCCGAGTTCCGGCCCGGGGAGAGCCGGCTCGCCCTGGCGCCGAAGGATCCGTTCGACCGGAGCAACGTCCGCTGGCTGGGCGTCTTCGACCACGCGGGCGGGGGACGGGAGCACGACGGGGACGAGGAGCACGGCGGGGACGAGGGACACGTCCGGGACCGGCAGACGCACGAGGAGGCCTTCCTCAGGACCGGTGCCGACGGGCGTCCCGAGTGGCAGATCGACGTCCCCGCGATCGAGGGGTTCCCCCGTACGGTCAGGGCCACGTTCACCGGACCGGTCCCGCACGGGCATCCCGTCCTGTGCGGCGTCGAGTCCTGGGACGACAAGGGGGCCCGGCAGGCCGAGGTGACGGTCCAGGCGTTCCAGGAGCACGGCATCCAGGAGAAGAAGCCGAGCCCCGAGCAGTACGCCCGGTACGCCTGGCTGCCCGCCCGGACGCCGGTGGAGCTGGTGCGCACCACGCGCAACGCCTCCAGCGCCTTCAACACCGCCTTCACCCGCGACGGCCTGGGAGGGCTGGTCTCCACGGAGTCGCTCACCCTCACCGGTGAGTTCTTCTGGCTGAACCCGGCCGCGCCGCGCCCTGCGATCGTCCTCCAGGACAAGGTGGTGGCGCCGAAGGAGACGCAGCTGCGGCCGGCGCCGGTGCCACTGCCCGCCGGGCAGCTCGTCGACCACCGTGTCCCGGCGTGCGACCCGGCGCTCCTCGACCGCGCCGCGCTCAGCGGCCTCGTCGTGGCGCAGATCAAGGAGGCGGGCCAGGTCAGCCTGGTCCGGGTCTGGTTCGACCTGGGGACGTACGTGGCGGTGTGCGTGCTGCCGGTGGACTGTCTGGACGTCGAGGCCCCGCGGACCGGTGACCACGTCACCGGCGTCCGCGGGCCCGAGGGCTGGGTCTTCCGGGTGCAGCGCCGGATGCTGCACCTGGAGGCCCTCTGGGAGTGGGCGCCGCGGGCCGGGAGCGGCTGGAAACGGATCGGACAGGGGCGCGACGAGGACGGTGCTCCGCTCGATGTGTTCCAGGATCCGCGCGGCCCCCGGCTCGCGGCCGAGCCGGCGTCCGGGGAGCCCGAGGCGGGCGGCCGGGTCAACGCGCGGCGCGGCAGCACCAAACGGATCGGTGACTCGGTCCTGGTCGTGGTGCAGCGGGAGAGCAGCCACCTGGTGGGGTACGCGGCGGGGATCGAGCTCGGG
>NZ_JBEXSZ010000031.1:0-63409 GCF_040613865.1 Streptomyces sp. NPDC006197
GCTGGTGCGCGTCACCGGCGGACACGAGGGGCGCACGCTCCTGGTGACCGTCCTCGCACCTCCCCCGGGGGCCCGTCGGCCCTCCGGGGGAGGTTCCGAAAGCCCACGGGCCCGGCCGGATCGGTGGGACACGCCCTGGGTCCGCCCTTCGGATCGGGCCCCGCGCGCCCGGTCCGATCCGAAAGGCAGGCCCTAAGGTAGGACGCATGAACGATCGCATGGTGTGGATCGACTGCGAGATGACCGGGCTCTCGCTGACGGACGACGCACTCATCGAGGTGGCCGCGCTGGTCACCGACTCGGAACTGAACGTGCTCGGCGACGGCGTGGACATCGTGATCCGCCCGCCGGACGCGGCCCTGGAGACCATGCCCGAGATCGTGCGCCAGATGCACACGGCCTCGGGGCTGCTCGACGCGCTCGCCGGCGGCACCACGCTCGCCGACGCGGAGGCCCAGGTCCTCGCGTACATCCGCGAGCACGTCAAGGAGCCGGGCAAGGCGCCGCTGTGCGGGAACTCGGTCTCCACGGACCGCGGCTTCCTCGCGCGCGACATGCCCGCCCTGGAGAGCCATCTGCACTACCGGATCGTCGATGTCTCCTCGGTCAAGGAGCTGGCCCGCCGCTGGTACCCGAGGGCGTACTTCAACAGTCCGGAGAAGAACGGCAACCACCGGGCGCTCGCCGACATCCGCGAGTCCATCGCGGAGCTGCGCTACTACCGCGAGGCGGTCTTCGTCCCGCAGCCCGGCCCGGACTCGGAGACCGCGAAGAAGATCGCGGCCCGTCACGTCCTGCCCGCGGAGTGACCGTCCGCTCGCGCCCCCGGAAGCCCCGGGAAGCCCCCGCGGGAAACGGTGGCGCGAGCACCCTCCGGAACCCTGTAGACTTCTTCTCGGCCGGTCGGGGAAACCTTCGGGAAAACCGCCGGTCGTGGTGGGTATAGCTCAGCTGGTAGAGCACCTGGTTGTGGTCCAGGATGTCGCGGGTTCGAGTCCCGTTACTCACCCTGATGGTTCAGGCCCCGGTTCGAAAGAACCGGGGCCTGAGTCGTTCTCACGTGCAGGTCGCGCCTCCGAGGGTGAAGGCGGCGGGTGCGGGGTTGCTCCCGGTCCAGGTGCCGGTGAAGCCGAAGGAGGCGGAGGCCCCGGCGGCGACCGTGCCGTTCCAGCCGGTGTTCCGGGCGGTGACGGCGGTGCTGGTCTGAGTGGGGGTGGCGTTCCACATCTGGCCGATGCGCTGGCCCGCCGGGTAGTCCCAGCCGAGCGTCCAGCCGGTCCAGGCGGCGGCGGAGGTGTTGGTGAGGGTGACGTCGGCCTGGAAGCCGCCCTGCCACTGGTTGGTGACCCTGTACGTGACCTTGCAGGCGTTTCCGGGCGGAGGCGTGGTGCCGCCGGTCTCGCCCGTGTCGCCGTAGATGATGCCGCGGCCGTTGGTGGAGACGTACACGCGGCCGTAGACCCGGGGGTCCCCGGTGATCGCTCCGCCGGTCCAGCCCCACTGGTGGGCGTCGTCGTTGATCCGGACCCAGCTCGCGCCCGCGTCGGTGGAGCGGAAGAGCCCGCGGACGCCGCCGATCTTCGCGCTGGTGTAGAGGGCGGGGTACGCGGCTCCGGGGGCGGCCTTGCCGAAGCCGATGGTGTCGGCCTGGTCGACGCCCGCGACCCGGGCGAAGGTGGCGCCGCCGTCGGTGGAGTGCCAGAGGCCGTACGCGGCGTCGGTCGCGCCGCCCGCGAGCCAGACGTCGCCCTTCTTCCCGGGGACGGCCTTGAAGCGGACGGGGCCCTTGGCGGGGAGGCCGCCGGCCCGGGCGGTGAAGGTCGTGCCGCCGTCCGTACTGGTGTAGAAGGTGCCGGCCTTGAAGCCGTAGAAGGTGAGCGGGTCGACGCGGTCGGACTCGACGGTCGCGCCGGCGGGGATGCCGGTGGAGGCGGTCCAGGCGCCTCCGGTGCCGGTGTGGACGCCGGTGCCGTCCGGGCTCCAGACGTAGCGGCCGCCGTCGGCCGAGGCGGCGACGGTGCCGCCGCCGGTGACGCCCGAAGGGTCCTGGCCCGCGTGCCAGTCGGCGCCGTTGTCGGTGGAGAAGGCGATGTGCGGTCCGCCGTCGAGGTTCCCGGCGCGCACGACCCTGTCCGGGGCGGTCTCGGCGAAGTCGACGCTGGTGGTGGAGGTGAAGTTCGGGCCGGTGAACATCATCGGGGGGACCTTGGCGAGGTCCGTGTGGCGGAAGCCGCCGATGTCACCGAGGGCGCTGATCAGCGGGGCGCCGGAGGGCGGGGAGGCCAGGTCGAGGACGGCGGTCTCCTCCAGGCCCCGGACCATGGGCCGGATGGTGAACTTCGTCCCGGTGTCCCAGCCGCCGAGCTCCGTGGTGCCGTAGATCGTGGCGCCCGTGCCGTACAGCATGCGGTTCGAGTCGAAGGGGTCGATCTCCAGTGCCTCGGTCATCCAGCCGAGCTTGGGGCTCTGCTCGGGCGGGGCGGGGCTGGCTCCCCAGGTCAGCCAGGGCGTGGAGGAGACGTCCATCGTGTAGCGGTCGGTGCGGTTCGGGTACGAGGTGTAGTCCCAGGCCCTGGTCCAGGTGGCGCCGCTGTCGGTGGAGCGGAAGATCTGGGTGTCGGGGTACCAGGAGCTGTAGCCGGAGACCATGAGGGTGCCGGGGTGCTGCCGGTCGACGGTGAGGCCGCTGAAGCCGTAGGAGGTGTCGGCCTCGGCGACGGGGCTGATGTCCTTCCACTCGCCGGTGGCGGTCGCGTACCGCCAGACCTGGCCCTTGCCGCCGTCGTACGGACCGGCCTTGTCGCCGTACGCGAGGTAGAGGAAGCCGCCGCGTGCGTCGAGGACGCCCTTGCGGGCGAGGTAGCCGGTGGGCTGGCCCGGCAGCCGGGTCCAGGTGGCGCCGGCGTCGGTGGAGCGGTAGACGGCGTTCTCCTTGTCGGCGACGCCGGCGTAGATCGTGCGGGTCGCGCTGCCCGCCGTACCGGTGGACTCGTCGAAGGTGACCCAGACGACGCCCTGTTCGTCGGAGTTGTAGCCGCTGGTGTCGGTGGGGTCCTGCCGGTAGTTCCCCGGGTTGGTGAAGGAGGTGACCTTCGCCCAGGTGGCGCCGGAGTCGGTGGAGCGCCAGAGGCCGTTGCCGCTGGGGGCGCCGAGGTAGAGGACGCTGTTCTTGTGCGGGTCGATCGCGAGGCGTTCGCCCATGCCGCGGCCCGGCATGTTCCCGCCGAGCTTGAAGGGGAGGTCGGCGCGCCGCCAGGTGGCGCCGCGGTCGGCGGAGCGCAGGACGGCGCCGTTCCCGGGGTCCCAGTCGTTGGTGTACGTGCCGACGGCGGCGTACACCCGGTCGGGGTCGACGGCGTCGGTGGCGAGGCCGACGACTCCGGTGTGGCCCCAGTGGTCCCAGTCGACGGAGTCGAGGAGCGGGGTCCAGGTCTTGGTGGACGGCTCCCACCGGTAGGCGCCGCCGATGTCGGTCCGGGCGTAGAGGAGGTCCTTCTCGCTCCGGTTGAAGACGATGCCGGGGACGAAGCCGCCGCCGTCGACGCGGACGTTCTTCCAGGTGTACGAGGGGGAGGCGGCGGCCGGGGCGGTGGGGGCGGCGCTCGCGGGGGCCGCTCCCGCGAGGAGGCCCGCGACGAGGGCGAGCCCCGCGAGCAGGGGGCGTGTTCTGCGCATGGACATCCCGTCGAAGAATGGGTGGGAGCGCTCCCACTATTGGGGTCCTGCCAGAACACGGTCAAGGTCCGGGAACCGTCGAAGACGTTCGACGGCACGTCGACGGCACGAAGGGTGCGCGCCCCGGTCGGCGGTGGGGTGGTTCCGGCCGGGGCGCGCGGTGTGGGGGGACTCGGGGGTCCGGCTACTTGTAGGCGCCGAAGGCCTTCGTGAAGGCCAGCGGCTGCTGGAGGATCGAGGAGCAGGTGGGGTCGGCGTGGTTCACGGCGCCGGCCGCGCACTGCTTGTCGCGGGCCGAGGACCACATCGAGAGCCGGCCGATCCCCTTGGACCTCGCGAAGGCGACGAGCTGGGTGGCGTCCTCCACCGTGAAGACCTCGGAGGCGACGTCGTTGACGCCGATCATCGGGGTGACCGCGACGGCCTTCCAGGCGGCCGCGTCGGAGAGGCCGAGAACGCCCTTGATCTGGGCCTGGGTCGCGGTCGCGGCCTGGACGGCGTACGTGCCCATGTCGGCGCTGTACGCCGGCCCGTAGTCCATCGCCATGATGTTGACGGCGTCGACGCGGACGCCGTTCCGCCTGGCGTCGGCCAGCAGGTCCACGCCCGGCTGGGTCAGGCCCTCGGGCATGACCGGCAGGGTGAAGGAGACGTCCAGGCCGGGGTGGTCCTTCTGGAGCCGGGCGATCGCCTGCGAGCGGCGGGTGTTGGCGGCGGTGTCCGGGAGGGCCGCGCCCTCGATGTCGAAGTCGAGCTTGGTGAGCTGGTACTGGTCGACGACCTTGCCGTACGCGGCGGCGAGCGCCGAGGAGGTCGGGCAGTTCAGGGCCAGCTCGTGGCCGGCGGCGCCGCCGAAGGAGACGCGGACGTCACCACCCTTGCCGCGCAGGGCGCCGATCTGGGCCGCGACCTTGTCGTTCGCGAGGTCGGTGACGCCGCCCCACAGCGGGGCGCAGGAGCCGCCGGAGGTGATGAAGGCGAGGTTGAACTCCTTCACGCCGGTGGCGCCGACGGTCGCGACCAGGTCGTACGCCGGGTAGAGCGAGGTGTCGACGTACGGGGCGTACTTGGCGCCCGTGGCCGGTGCGCCGGTCGTGGTGGGGGTGGGCGTGGGCTGCGCGGTCGCCGTGACGGTCGGCTTCGGGCTCGCGGTGGCGGTGGCGGTCGGCGTGGGCTTCGCCGTCGCGGTGGCCGTCGGCTTCGGGGACGCCGTCGCGGTGGGCCGCTCGGTGGGGCGGCCGCTCGGGGTGGGGGTGGCGCCTCCGGCGGAGCAGGCGGCCTTGTTGATGAGGCAGCCGGTGGGGTCGCCGGCCTCGCCGGACGCCGAGGTCACGAAGCCGACGGTGACGGACTGGCCGGGCGCCAGCTGCCTGTTCCAGCTCGCGGGCTTCACGGTGACATGGTTGCCGGAGACGGTGTGTTCGCCGTTCCACAGGGAGCCGATGGTGGTGCCGGCCGGAAGGTCGAACTCCAGCGTCCAGCCCCCCGACTGGACGCTGGAGGTCTCATTGGTGACGACGTACTGGCCGGTGTAGCCACCGGTCCAGGAGCTCGTCCGGGTGTAGGCGGCGCCGACGGCGGCGGCCTGGGCGGTGCCGGTGAGCGCGAGGGCCGCGCCGCCGACGACGGCGGCCGCGACGACCGCTCCGACGACCTTGGTCCGGGTGCTCGTCCTGCGCCGGTGCGAACTGCTGCCCATCGCGTGCCTGCCTCTGCGTGCCGGGGGTGGAGGTGGGGTGCGGCAGCACGCTAGCGCCGGGAAAACGGACAATTGCCGTCCTCGGCGCCGTCGTTCGGATTCTTAGGGTCCGCTTAAGGAAGGCATCGGAACCACGAAAGGTTGGGCGCGGAAGCCCGGGTGCCTCACGCCTTGCGGCGGCGGCCGCGACGGCCTCCACCCCCGCCCGTACCGGCTCCGCGTCCGCCGAGACCGATCCAGATCCGCACCTCGGTACCGCCGAGGACCGAGTGGCCGATGCGGACGTCGCCGCCGGTCGACTCGGCCATGCGGCGCACGATGTCGAGGCCGAGGCCGGTGGAGCCGTCGCGTCCGCTACCCGCGCCCCGCGCGAGCGCGGCGGCGGGGTCGGCGATGCCGGGGCCCGCGTCGGAGACGAGGACGATGACGGCGTCGTCCCCGTTGTGGACGTCGAGGGAGAAGGCCGTGCCCTCGGGGGTGTGGCGGAAGACGTTGCCGAGCAGGGCGTCGAGGGCGGCGACGAGTTCGGGCCGGGCAACGGGGATGCGGACCGGGCGCTCGATGCCCGCGACCCGCACCCGGCGGCCCTCGTCCTCGGCGAGCGCCGACCAGAACTCCATCCGCTCGCGGACCACTTCGGCGGCGTCGCAGCCGGCGCCGGGACCGGCCGCCTGGGTCTGCGGCTTCGCCTCGCGGGCCGTGCGGATGATGATGTCGACCTCGCGCTCCAGCTGTTCGACGGCCGCGCGGGTCTGCTCGGCGGCGGGCGAGGAGCCGAGCGAGGCCGCGTTGAGGCGGAGCACGGTGAGCGGGGTGCGGAGCCGGTGGGAGAGGTCGGCGGCCAGCTCCCGCTCGTTGGCGAGGAGCTGCACGACCTGGTCGGCCATCGAGTTGAAGGCGACGGCGGCCGACTTGAGTTCGGGCGGCCCCTCCTCGGGGACGCGTGCGCCGAGCCTGCCCTCGCCGAGGTCGTGGGCGGCGCCGGCGAGCCGCTGGGCGGGCCGGACCATGCGGACGCCGAGGCGGTCGGCGACGGCGACGGAGCCGACGACGAGGGCGACGCCGACGCCGGCGAGGACGAGCCAGGCGGTGGCGACGCCGTTGCTGACCTCGCCCTCGGGGACGAAGAGTTCGACGACGGCGACCTGGCCGCTGCTGAGCGCGGTGGGCTGGAGCAGGGCGAAGCCGCCGGGGACCTCGGCGATGGAGGCGCGGCCGAGACGGCGGGTGGCGGCGAGCTCCCGGGGGCCGGCGCGGCGGGTGCCGATCTCCAGGGCGGTGCCGCCGGGTCCGGGGGCGGGCACGTGGATCGCGAGCCGGCCGGCTGCCCCGTCCTCGGTGGTGGCGACGGCCTTGTCGAGTTCGTCGCGGTCGGTGGTGATCGCGAGGACCGGGGCGAGGCCGGCGGCCCGCCGTTCGGCGTTGGAGAAGGCCCGGTCGCGGGCCATCTCCTTGACGACGAGTCCGAGAGGGATGGCGAAGGCGAAGACGACCATGACGGTGACGGCCAGGGACACCTTGACGAGCGCCCATCTCAAGGCTGCGGCTCCGGTTCCCGCTCCCGGGGCGGTTCCAGCTTCACGCCGACCCCGCGCAGGGTGTGCAGATAGCGGGGCCGGGCGGCCGTTTCGCCCAACTTCCGGCGCAGCCACGACAGGTGTACGTCGATGGTCTGGTCGTCCCCGTACGACTGCTGCCAGACCTCGGCGAGCAGCTCCTTGCGCGGGACGACGACGCCGGGCCGCCCGGCGAGGAAGGCGAGCAGGTCGAACTCGCGCCGGGTCAGGTCCAGCGGCGTCCCGTCGAGCTCCGCCTGGCGGCGCAGCGGGTCGACGGTGAGCCCGCCGACGCGGAGGGTCCGGGAGGGCGGCGGCTCGTCGGCGGCGGCCCGGGAGCGGCGCAGGACGGCGGCCATCCGCGCGGAGAGGTGGTCGACGGAGAAGGGCTTCACGAGGTAGTCGTCGGCCCCGGCGTGGAGGAGCCGTACGATCTCGGCCTCTTCGTCCCGGGCGGTCGCGATGATCACCGGGACGTCGGTGATCCCGCGCAGCATCTTGAGCGCCTCGGACCCGTCGAGATCGGGCAGACCGAGGTCCAGGATCACGACGTCGAAGCGGAAATGGGCGACCTCGCGCAGCGCCTCCAGAGCCGTGCCGACGCTCCGTACGGTGTGGGAGGCCTCGGTCAGCTGCCGGATGAGGGCGGAGCGCACGAACTGGTCGTCCTCGACCACGAGCACACTTGCCATGGGCGGCACCGTACGCCATTCGGGTGAGGCCGTGAGCAATGTCCACCCTCCGGTACGGGCCTTTGTCCGGTGGTGCACTATGTCCCGGTGCGAAGAGGACCCGTTCACGCCCTGGCCTGGTCGCTCGCCACCGGCGCGGCGGTCACCCTGTCCTGGTGGGGGGTGCACACGGTGCTGTCCGGCACGGTGTACGACCCGCCCCGCGCACTGCCCCTCCCGGCCGGCCCCGCCATCGGAACGGCTGCCTCCGGGGACGACCCGGGGGCCTCCCCCACCCGGCGGCCCGAGAGCGCCCCGCCCTCCGCGTCCGCCGCCCCGACGTCCACGCCGAGCGAGGCCCGCACGTCCCCGGCCACCCCGTCCGCGACCCCGCCGAGGACGACGCGGCCGACGACACCGGCGCCCGCCACCACCCCGCCGGACTCGAACGTGAAGACCTACACCGTGGACGGCGGCCGGGTCACCTTCGACCTCGGGGAGACCTCGGCGGAACTGGTCTCGGCGACGCCCGCGTCCGGCTGGCAGATGCAGGTGTGGAAGCAGCCGACCTGGATCCGGGTCACGTTCACCGAGGGCGGTCGCGAGCTGTCGGTGTTCTGCGTGTGGCACGACACCGCGCCCCGCGTGGAGGTCGACGACCGCCGGACATGAGCGGTGGTCAGCGGAAGGCGGACGCCGGGGGTACGGGCGAGGGCTTGGCGCTCGCGTCGGTGACGGGCGCCGCTCCCCCGGCGAAGTCGGCGAGGGCCCGGCCGTGCTCCACGCGCCCCGGGTGCGGGTCGGTGGCGACCCGGCGGGTCAGTTCGGCCACCGGCAGCTCGCGGTCCGAGGCGAGCAGCACCGCGTTGCCGAAGCGGCGGCCGCGCAGGACCGTCGGGTCGGCGGTGAGTGCCAGTTCGGGGAAGACGGCGGCGGCGGTGGCGATCTGGCCGCGCAGATGGGTCAGGGGCGGGCCGTCGGCGAGGTTCGCCGCGTAGAAGCCGCCGGGCCTCAGCACCCGTCGCACCTCGGTGAGGAACTCGGTGCTGGTCAGGTGGGCCGGGGTGCGGGCCCCGCTGAACACGTCGGCGATGACGAGGTCGGCCCAGCCGTCCTGGACCTTGGCGAGGCCGGCGCGGGCGTCGGTGGAGCGGACCCGGATGCGGGCGCCGGCGTCGAGGGGCAGTTCCCGGCGGACGAGCTGGACCAGGGGCGCGTCGAGCTCCACGATCTGCTGGGTGGAGCGGGGCCGGGTCGCGGCGACGTACCGGGCGAGGGTGAAGGCGCCGCCGCCGAGGTGGACGGCCTGGAGCGGCCGGTTCGGCGGGGCGGCGAGGTCGGCGATGTGGCCGAGGCGCCGCTGGTACTCGAAGGTGAGGCGGGCCGGGTCGTCGAGGTCGACGTGCGACTGCGGGGCGCCGTCGATGAGCAGCGTCCAGCCGCGCGGGCGTTCCCGGTCGGGTATGAGTTCGGCGAGGCCGCCGTCGACGGTCTCGACGACGGGGACGGCCGCCGCCGCCCGGTCCCGCTGTTTGTTCCTGGCCACGGGCCCATTATCGGGGCACGGCCGGCGAGGCGCGGTGCCAGGCGTCGCGAGCCCGGCCTGACCGACAAGACGCCCCCTGGGAGCTCAGTGGCAGCCGTCGGCCGCCTCGATGAGTCGGGCCGCCTCGCCGAGCGCCTCGCGCAGGACGGCGGGGTCGGTGACGCGGTCGGTGTCGCCCGGGGGCAGCAGCCAGCCGGCGGGGCGGGGCGCGTCGCCCGCCGGTTCGGGGAGCTCCGGCAGCTCGGGGAGGCGCAGGCCCCGCCCCGAGGTGCGCGTACAGGCGCTGCCGGGCATGTCCCAGGCGGCGGCGGTGCCGGGCGGCACCAGGAAGCCGAGGGTGTCGCAGGTGCCGTCGTGGACGACCGGTCCGACGGCGGGGGCGGCGGCGCGGCGCAGGATGTCCACGGCCTCCAGGCCCTGGCGGACCGGGACGGTCACCAGGTCCCAGGCTCCGGCGGCGGGCCGGGACCCGTCGGCCTCCGGGGCGGGAGCGTTCCGTGTGACGTCCGGGGCGGGTGTGTGGCGTGCGGCCTCCGGGGCGGGTGCGTGCCGCGTGGCCGAGTGCGAACCGATCTCCGACATCGGGATCCCTCCTCGCTACGAGAGGAGACGCGTTCCGTCTCTCCCATACGGTTCAACGCCCGTACGCGTCAACGGCTACGGCGCCATGCCGCCGCAAAGGATGGCAGTTCATGGCAGATCACAGGCGAGATATCCGATTTGTAGCCAAACTCAGCGTACGCATCCGGTCACAGCAGGTACGTTCTTGCCGCCGGAAACCCGGCAGCACCAGGAGAGGGCTCGGCCATGGCGATGTCACGGGCAGTTCCCAATCTCGCCTTCCGTCGGCTCCGCGGACAGCACTCGCCGGCGGAGTTCGCCGCGGCGGTCCGCCGGGCGGCGCGGGAGATCGGCGAACAGGTCGCGTGCGACGCACGCTACATCGGGCGCGTGGAGGCGGGCGAGATCCGCTGCCCCAACTACGCGTACGAGCGGGTCTTCCTGCACATGTTCCCCGGTCTGAGCCTCTCCGACCTGGGGTTCTCCGCGCGGGAGACGGTGCGCGGCCGGCGGCAGGCCGTCCCGGCCGGGGCAGCGCCTCCCGCCGCCATCACCACCCGGAACGATGAGGAGAGCGACGTGCTGCGTCGCGCATTCATGACGAGCGGCTCCGCCACCCTGGCGGCCGCCTCGCTGGGACTCGGCGGCCCCGCCGTCGCGATCCCCTCCCCCCGCGGCACCCACCGGATCGGCGAGACCGAGGTGCGGGCCGTCGAGGACGCCGTGCGGCGGATCCGGCTGCTCGACGACCGGCACGGCGCCGACGGGCTCTACAAGGTGGCCGCCCAGCCGCTCCGTACCGCGTACGCGCTCCTCGACGCCGGCACCATGACCCGCCGCTCCACCGAGGACCGGCTGCACGCGGGCGCGGGCGAGCTCTCCCTCTCCGTCGGCTGGCTGGCCCACGACTCGGGGCGGCACGAGGACGCGCGCTCGCACTACGCGGAGGCGCTGGCCACCGCGCGCGTGGCGGGGAACGCGGCCCTGGAGGCGCACGCCTTCTGCAACACCTCGTTCCTGGCCCGGGACACCGGCCGCCACCGCGAGGCGGTACGGGCGGCCCAGGCGGGCCTGCGGGCCGCGCAGCCGCTGGACTCGGCCCGGCTGCTCTCGCTGCTGTCGCTGCGGGAGGCGGGCGGGTGGGCGGGGCTCGGCGACCGCTCCGCCTGCGAGCAGGCCCTCGGCCGCGCGCACCAGCACTTCGAGCGGGGCCCGGCCGAGGGCGACCCCGAGTGGATGTCCTTCTTCGGCGAGCCGGAGCGGGAGGCGCTGGAGGCCGGGTGCTGGTCGGCGCTCGGCGAGTGGGGCCGGGCGGCGCGCCACGCCCACCGGGCGGTGGTCCTGCAGAACCCGCACTTCGCCCGGAACCTCGCGCTCTACCGGGCCCACCTCGCCAAGGACCTGGCGCACGCCGGCCGCCGGGACGAGGCGGCGGCGGAGGCGCGGCGCGTCGTGGACTCCCTCGACGGCATCGCCTCGGCCCGGATCCGCGACCTGCTCTCGGAGACCAGCCGGGTCCTGGCCGGCACGTACTGAGACCTCCCGGGCCGTTACTGCTCCAGGTGCCCCGTGTCGTTCCAGCGCTCGATCGCCGGGGCGTCGTACGCCCAGCCGAGGATCGAGAGGCTCGTCGGGTCCAGGCGGATGCGGGAGGCGAAGGAGACGTCCTCGCCGAGCCAGCGCGCGCCGATCGAGCGCAGGATGTGGCCGTGGGCGAAGACCAGGACGTCCCGGTCGGCGGAGCGGGCCCACTCCACGATCTCGTCGGCGCGGTCCGACAGCTGGGCGAGCGTCTCCCCCTCGGGGACGCCGTCGCGCCAGATGAACCAGTCCGGCTGGATCTTCTTGATCTCGGGCGGGGTGAGCCCCTCGTACGCGCCGTAGTCCCACTCCATCAGCGCGTCCCAGGGCTGGGCCCTGTCCCCGAAGCCGGCGAGCTCGCAGGTCTCGCTCGCCCGGACGAGCGGGCTGGTGCGCACCTCCACGTCGGGCAGCCCCTGCCAGGGGCCCCGGTGCAGGCGCTCGCCGAGCAGTTTCGCCCCGCGCCGTCCCTCGTCGAGCAGCGGTATGTCGGTCCTGCCGGTGTGCCGGCCGAGAAGGGACCACTCGGTCTGGCCGTGCCGGGCGAGCAGGATGCGCGGTGCCATGGGAAGGACGCTCCAGGGGTTTCACGGTGCGGACGTGCCTCCTCCCATCATCGCCGACGTGAATGCGCGGTGGCGTCCGGGCAACCCCCGGGGGCCGCCCCGCGTCCCCTCCCCCGGGCCGATCACCGACTGGGGGACTCGTTCATGCGCAAGCCACGCTGGTGGGCGGAGCTGTCCCTGATCGCCGTCGTGTACGCGGCCTACTCGGGCGGGCGGCTCCTGGTGAGGGGCGACGAGGCCTCGGCCGTGACGCACGGGCTCGCGCTCCTGCGGTTCGAGGAGGGCCTCGGGATCGACGCCGAGCACCCGCTGAACCGGCTGTTCACGGACGTCCCCGCGCTCGGGGTCCCGGCGGACTTCGCGTACGCCTCGCTGCACTACCTGGTGACCCCGGCGGTCCTGGTGTGGCTCTTCCGCCGCCGCCCCGCGCACTACCGGGCCGCCCGCACCTGGCTGATGCTCTCCACCCTGCTCGGCCTCGTCGGCTTCACGCTGCTGCCGACCTGCCCGCCCCGGCTCCTCGACGCGGCCCACGGCTTCACGGACACGATGGCGCACTTCAGCGCGTACGGCTGGTGGGGCGGCGAGGCCAGCGCGCCACGCGGGCTCGGCGGTCTGACGAACCAGTACGCGGCGATGCCCAGCCTGCACGTCGGCTGGGCGCTGTGGTGCGGGGCGATGCTGTGGCGGTACGGGCGGACGCCGCTCACCAAGGCCCTCGGGATGGCGTATCCGCTGGTCACGGCGCTGGTCGTGATGGGCACCGCCAACCACTACCTGCTCGACGCGGTCGCCGGGGCGGCCGTGATGGGCGCGGGTCTGCTGCTCGCCCCGTACGCGCTGCGGCTCGCCGACAGGGTCCGTACGACACCGGAAGCGCTCCCGGTTGTCAGTGGCGGATGGGAGACTTCCGCGGGTGAGCGCATCCCTGGACAGCGGTCCGTCCCGAGCACCGCAGACGACAAGCAGAAAACTGCTCGCTGAGCTGCGCGGACCGGCCGTCGTGCCGCGTCCGCTGGACGCCCGAGCCCTCGCGGCGCTCGCGGCCAACCCGGGCTGCAAGCGGCGGGCCGTCCTCGACGGCGCCGGCGTCGACAAGTCGGCGCTGGCCGCGAAGCTCGGCTCGCCCGCGCCGTTCGGGCAGTCGCAGTTCGCGATCGTGCGGGGCAACTCCTTCGAGGCGAAGGTCAAGGCGGACGGCGGGCGCGAACTGCTGCGCCTGATCGGCGTGGAGGAGCCGGGCGAGGTGTCCGTGCCCGACCTGGCGGCGGCCGGACCCGAGGGGCGGGTGGCGCGCACGGCGCTCGCGCTGCGGGAGGCGACGGGCGCCGGGGCGTGGGCGCTGCTCGACCATCCGCTGCTCGCCCTGGAGGTCGCCGGTTCCCCCGTCTACCTGGAGCCGGACGCGGTGGTGGTGCACCCCGACGGCGGGTGGACGGTGGTGGAGATCAAGTCGTTCCCGATGATCGACGGTTCGGCCGACGCGGCGAAGGTGGGCGCGGCGGCCCGCCAGGCCGCCGTGTACGTGCTGGCCCTGGAGCGGGTGGCGGCCCGTACGGAGGGCGCGCGGGTCGCGCAGTCGGTGCTCCTCGTCTGCCCGAAGGACTTCTCGAACGTGCCGGCGGCCTCGGTGGTCGACGTGCGCAAGCAGCGGTCGGTGACCCGGCGTCAGCTGGCCCGGCTGACGCGGATCGACGAGATCGCGCGGGCCCTGCCGGAGGGCATCAGCTTCGACGTGGTGGAGCGGACGGCGGAGGAGCTGACGGCGGCCGTGGAGTGCGTGCCCCATCAGTACGCGCCGGAGTGCCTGGCCGCCTGCGAGTTGGCCTTCCACTGCCGGGCGCGCTCCCGGGAGGCGGGCGCGGTGGAGACCCTGGGCCGTTCCGTACGGGGGGAGTTGGGCGGTCTGACGACGGTCGGCGCGGTCCTGGCGGCGGCGCGCGGCGAGGAGGGCGACCCGGAGGACCCGGCGGTGGCGGCGCTGCGCCGGGCGCGGGCGCTGCGCGACGAGGCCCTGGCGGGGGTGGCGGCATGTCGCTGATCTCCACGCTCGCCCGGATGGAGGCCGTCGAGTCGGGCCGGGCGCAGCCGCTCGCCACGGTCCGGCACCGGCGGCTGTCCGCGCGGCCGCTGGTCCTCGTGCCGCTGACGACGGCCGGTGAGGCGGGCGCCCCGCTGGGCGCGCTGGTCGGCACCGATCCCGAGGAGCCGCGGCTCCTGGTGGTGCCGCAACCCCGCGACCGTGACCTGCGGTTCGCGTTCCTCGCGGACCTGGCCGAGGAGATCCTGCCGTACGTCGACTCGTTCACGGACGTCGTCGAGGCGGCGGAGAGGAACGAGGTCGACCCGGAGACCGGCAAGAAGGTGAAGGTCGAGGTCGAGCTGTGCGCCGACGCGCCGCAGCTGATCGTGCCGAGCCGGGCGGGCATCGAGTACGTGCGGCTGCTCGGGCGGTCGACGCGGTTCCGGCGGACGGCCGAGCAGGACCCGGAGACGCCGTTCCCCGCGCCGCCGCGGGTGCCGCTGCTCGGGCGGTGGCTGACGCACTTCGGCGAGCGGGCCCGCGTGCCCGGCTCCTCGTTGCTCCTCGCGGCGACGGACCTGCTCAACCGGCACTGGGCGACCGGCCAGTCGTCCCTGGAGGACCAGCACCTGGGCGCGCTGCTCGCCTGGATCGACCCGCGGGACGGGGAGTCGGGCCCGGAGGGGGCGCTGCGGGCCGAGGTCGGCCGGGACGCCCAGGGGCAGCTGCTGTGCCCGCCGGCCGGACCCGCGACCGACCCGGCCTTCGACAACAAGCTCCTGGCGCCCGCGATCGAGCGGTACGACCGGGCCCGGCAGGCGCTCGGCGCGGCCGAGGACGGCGAGAGCGCCGACACGGGCCTCGCCGAGCTGCACCGGGCCGAGCGGGAGCTGCGCCGGCTGATCGCCTCGCAGCTGAAGCCGACCTGGGACGCGGTCTGGCGGGCGGTCGAGCTGCTGCGGGAGCTGCCGGAGGGCGCCCGGGTCGAGGACCGCTGGACCCGCGACCGCTGGTCCTTCACCGGCCACCGGGACCGGGTCGCGGCCGGCGAGCCGCCGCAGCCGCGCCGGGACGACGCCGTGACGGCGGCCTCGAAGCTCGCCGCCCGCGAGCAGGCGCAGGGCCAGTTGGAGGCGCAGGAGGCCCTGGACGATCCGCTGGTCCTGGCGGGGCGGCGGCTCGCGGGCGAGGCCTTCTCGGCCGAGGTGGTCGAGGTGACGATGGCGTGGACGGAGTCGAAGCGGCCCGCGCCGCGCCCGCTCGTCACGGTCCGCACGGACGACCGGCCGCACCTGGGCGAGAAGGTGAAGGTCTACCGCTCGCTGGACGGCAAGCCGCAGGCGGCGGAGTTCGTGCGGTACGAGGAGGACGGCTCGCTGATCCTGCGGATCCTGGACCGGATGGGCCGGTCCAGGGAGCCCGCGGAGGGTTCGGTGCCGGAGAAGGGCGAGCGGATCGCCTGGACGCTGTTCGAGCACGACCAGCGGGTCGGACCGAAGCTGCCGGACCCGGAGGAGACACCCTGGACACACGGCGGTCCGCCCCGGACGGACGCCGTGGAACTGCCCGACGCCGTGACGCCGGAGGACGTGCTGTGACCGTGTTCGACGCCGTGACGCCGGAGGACGTCCTGTGACCGTGTTCGACGCCGTGACCCCTGAGGACCTGCCGTGATCCTGTTCGACGCCGTGACCCGCGAGGACCTGCCGTGACCGTGTTCGACCCGTCCGCCGAGGCCGCCCGCGCGACCTCCGCCATCCTGGCGGACACCCTGCACGGCACCGCGCGGGGCGTCGTCGTCGACTCCCCGCCGGGTGCCGGCAAGTCGACGCTCGTGGTCCGGGCCGCCCTGGAGCTGGCCGCCGCCGGGCGCCCCCTGATGGTGGTCGCCCAGACGAACGCGCAGGTGGACGACCTGGTGCTGCGGCTCGCCGAGAAGGAGCCGGATCTGGAGGTCGGCCGGCTGCACTCGAACGACTCCGACCCGTACGACAAGGCGCTCGACGACCTGGCCAACGTACGGAAGTCGGCGAAGGCCGGCGAGCTGACCGGGCTGCCGGTCGTCCTGTCCACGGCCGCCAAATGGGGGCACGTGAAGAACGTCGAGCCGTGGGCGCACGCGATCGTCGACGAGGCGTACCAGATGCGCTCGGACGCGCTGCTCGCCGTGGCGGGCCTCTTCGAGCGGGCGCTGTTCGTGGGCGACCCCGGGCAGCTCGACCCGTTCTCGGTGGTGGGCGCGGAGCAGTGGGCGGGGCTCACGTACGACCCGTCGGCGAGCGCCGTCTCCACGCTGCTCGCGCACAACCCGGAGCTGCCGCAGCACCGGCTGCCGGTCTCCTGGCGGCTGCCGGCCACGGCGGCGCCGCTGGTGTCGGACGCCTTCTACCCGTACACGCCGTTCCGCAGCGGCACCGGGCACGGGGACCGGAGGCTCTCCTTCGGGGTGCCCTCGGACGGTTCCGGTGCCGACCGGGTCCTCGACGAGGCCGCCGAGTCCGGCTGGGGCCTGCTCGAACTCCCGGCCCGGCACACCCCCCGCACCGACCCCGAGGCGGTCGGCGCGATCGCCCTGGTCGTGCGCCGGCTCCTGGACCGGGGCGGCGCGGCGGTCTCGGAGCGCTCGGAGACCCCGGTCCCGCTCACCCCGGACCGGGTCGCCGTCGGCACCGCCCACCGCGACCAGGCGGCGGCGGTCCGGGCGGCGCTCGCGGACCTGGGGGTGACGGGCGTGACGGTGGACACCGCGAACCGGCTCCAGGGCCGCGAGTACGACGTGACGGTCGTCCTGCACCCGCTGTCGGGGCGCCCGGACGCGACCGCGTTCCACCTGGAGACGGGCCGGCTGTGCGTGCTGGCCTCCCGGCACCGGCACGCGTGCATCGTGGTGTGCCGGGCGGGCGTGGCGGAGCTCCTCGACGAGCACCCGTCGACGGATCCGGTGCGACTGGGGGTCGCGGTCTCGTTCCCCGACGGCTGGGAGGCGAACCACGCGGTCCTCTCCCACCTGGAGGAACACCGGGTGACCTGGACGCCGTGAGGCGGGCGCCGAGGAGGCTCGGGCGGCGCCCGCGAGGGCTTTTGGGGGAAGGGCTGCCGGGGCATGGCTGATACATGAGCACGCCCCGGCTCTGTGGGTGGGTCTTGGGTTTCTTTCTCTTCTTGCTCTCGTCTTCTTGCTCTCGGCGTGACCTGGGCCTACTAGTGCCGCGGCGGCTTCTTCGGCTTCTTCCTCGCGGCGTCGACCTGGGTCTGTTGGGTATCCGTCACGATGGAGACCACGTCCATGACCGCTGGTGCGGCGAGGGCACCGCAGAGCGCGAAGCCGGACACGGCTAGGGCGGTGCGTTTGCGGAGGGCGACTTGCATGGTGCATCACCTGGCTTATGACGAATCACAGGCTCGCTTTCCACGATTCTCCTTGCCTCCTCGTGGCGTCAAGAGGGAACGGCCTCAAAGGAAGTTGAATGCGTCAGCGGGCTGAAAAGTTGAAGGTCGAATCACGCCGTGAAGGGCCCGACGAGAACCGTGAGCAGCCCCTCCGTGAATCGACCACCGAGGTTTTCAGGGTGAGTTCGGCCGGGTGAGGATCAGGCCGGTTCCGGTGAAGCGGCCGTCAACCGGGTTGGACCGGAGCCGGATTCACGTGCCTCGCCGCGGAGCGTGCGGCTGGCAGCGAACTGTTCGCGGTGACAACGGGGTTGGACTCCGTCACGGCGCGGGCGATGCCCACCGCCTCCGGGGCGGACCACGCGGCCCCCTCCCACCTGGAGGAACACCGGGTGACCTGGACGCCGTGACCCGTCCCGCCCGGGTCGAAACCGGGGCCCGGAGGGACTGCGGGGGCGTACGGGGAAAGATTCGCGCTCTTGCGGGACGCGGGACAATGGAAGACGGCCCGGGAGTCCGGGCCGTGCCTGTGCGAGGAGGAGAAGGACGATGGCGGAACCCGCGGAGCGGAGCGCACAGCGGCGGCTTCGGCCGGCACCGCTGATCTTCGAGCCTGCCGAGGCGACCGCCGATCCGGAGCACTTCTTCGACCTGGAGTCGATAGAGGATCCCCGCGAGCTGCTGTCCCGGGCGACGGAGCTGACGCTCGCGTTCCGGGCGGCGACGGACCGGGCGACCGAGTTCCAGGCGATCGCGGCCGCGCAGCTGGCGGATCCGCGCCGGTTCGACCGGCTGACGGCGGCGGACGTCGCCGAGCGGGCGGCGTGGACCGAGGACTACGCCCGGAAGATGATCGAGTTCGGCCGTGACCTGATCCGGACGAACGGACAGCCGACGGAGGACTGAGCAGGCGTACGGCCGGCCGGCGGAGGACCGGGCGGGCGGCGGGGCGGCCGTACGTGTACGCGTGCGGGTCCGGCGCGTCGGCCCGGCGGTCCGGTGGGCCCGCGTGGCTCGGAGGCGTACGTCTGACCGAAAAAGCACCCCTGGCATATGCCGAGGGGGCACGATACTCCTCCGCCGCCCCTCCTGTCCGGGATTCCGCGAACCCTCGGCGATCGTCTCGTCACGCCCGGTACACCTGGATCCATGACGACCTGGCTGCGCGACGAGACCCCGCACGACATCTTCCGGTTCCTCCGGCAGGGTGACGAGGGACGGCACCAGACGGCCCGGGTGACCGCCGACGGGGCCGCCTGGCTCGCCTCGGCCGCCGGGGGCCGCGAGGGTGCCGCGCTCGCCCGCTGGGAGTCCCGCTCCGGCTCCCCGGCGGCGCTGCCCTGCGGGACGGTCTTCGACGTCGTCAACGTGGATCCGGTCTTCGGGCGCCGGATGCTGGACCGGCTGTGGGAGGAGGGCCCGGGCTCGGGGCCCGTCGCGACGCACCGGGGCCGGATGATGCTGTTCGCCGCGCCGGGGACGGCCCAGCGGCTGCCGGCGCTGCTCGACTGGGAGGAATGGGGCGAGGCGGTCCCCCGGCCGCTCTGCCACGGGCTGGGGGACGCGGTGACCGTGCCGGCGCTCGCGCCGTCCGGCTCCGCCGGGCCCCGCTGGCTGGTGGCCCCGGACACCCGGCACCCGTGGCTGCCCGGCCCCGAGGTCGTGCTCTGGGCCTGTGTGCGGGCCGTCCGGGCGGCCTCCGCCGCCGACGTGCGGGTATCGATTTTTCCTCCCGCCGATCCGGGTGCTAATGTCTACGACGTCAGCAGGCGCCGCTAGCTCAGTTGGTTAGAGCAGCTGACTCTTAATCAGCGGGTCCGGGGTTCGAGTCCCTGGCGGCGCACAGACGGAAGAAGCCCCTCGCGGAAGCGAGGGGCTTCTTCGTGTTCCGGGTCACGCCTTTCCGGGAGGAGTGACCTTCACCGTCCAGACGCCCGCCTCGGTGCGGTCGGTGACCTCGACGCGGACCCCGGTGCCGGGCACGGTCAGGGTCTCGCCCTCCTCCAGGGGGGCGTCCGCGAGCGGCGGGTAGACGGAGCGGTCCGCGCACGCCTGGGTGGCCGGGTGCGCGTCCACGACCTCGACCGGGCCGTCGCCGGAGGCCGCGCTGCTGCGGACCCGGTAGACGAGCACGCCCTCGGTGCAGGTGTCGGCGTCGTTCCCGGCGCTGCTCCGGGCCTCGATCGCCAGGACGCTGTCGGGGCCGGTGCGGACGACGGCGAGCCGGGTGCCGAGGGTGCCGCCGGCCGGGGGCGGGGCGTCGACCGGCTCCAGGCTGACCAGCCGGGAGCCGGAGCCCTGGACGCAGGTGATCTGGGCGCGGGAGAGCCAGCCGAGCTTCCACTTGTGCCAGCCGAAGAGGTCCGGGGAGAGTCCGAACTGGCTGCCCATGACGTCCCAGTCGCCCACATGGGTGTCCCAGTCGCCCTTGCCGTCCACCGGCCGGTGGTAGAGGTCGGGCAGGTCGAAGACGTGGCCGGTCTCGTGGGCGAGGACGTTGCGGTCGGGCGGGTGCCGCTCGAAGACGGTGACGACGCGCTTGATCTCGGTGCCGTCGGCCTCCAGCGGGTGCTCCAGGTTGACGACCTTGGTCGCGTCGGAGTCCACGCCGGGCGCGTCCGGGTCGGCGACCAGGTAGACGATGTCGTACCGCGAGAAGTCGACGTCCTCGTCGGCGGCGGCGATCGCGTCGCGGAGGTAGGCGGCCCGTTTCCCGGCGTCCCAGTCCCGCCGTATGTCGTACTCCTCCGACGCGTGCGGCATCGGGGTCCAGGCGGGCCGGGTGTGCGGGCGCAGGGTGAAGCGTCCGTAGGAGGCGCGGGCGAAGTACTCGCTGGTGGCGGGGAAGTGGTCGGCGGCGAGTTCGGCCGGTTCGGTGAGCGGTGCGGAGTCCGGGAAGGACAGGAAGATCATGACCGCGTCGAGGTCCCGGTTCGGCCGGGGGTAGGAGCTGTTCCAGGTGTCGAGGCCGAGCGAGTGGTGGGCGGCGGTACGGGACAGGGCGCAGGGGATCGCCGGGGACGCGCCGACGGCGGGGCCCGTGACGAGCCCCGTGGCGGCCAGTGCGGCGAGGGCGGTGAAGGCCGCCGCGCCGGCACGCAGCCGTGGGCGTTCCACTCCCCCGGGTGGCTGCTGAGCCCTCACGTGGACCTCCGGATCGGGAATGCGGGACACCCCACCCACCTTGTGATGGTTCGCGGCGTTTCGCATGTTTCCGCTGCCCCGGTCGGGTGAGGGCGCGCCACGGGGTCGACGCGACACGAGCGCGCTTCAGCTCACGGAAAGTCACATTCGGTCATGCCCTCGACGGCCCGTGTCAGACCCGCGCAGAAACGATCGGGCGGGGCGGCCCGGTGGGCAGCCTCACAGCGCCGGAGGCCCCTCGCGGACGCCTGGGAGCTGGAACGCTCCCCCGGCTGGCTCTATGATCGGCTCACTCTTCCTTGGCCGACCATCCCGACCACATGTGACCGGCCCGACTGCACACGGGAGCGAGCGGTGAGCGGAACCCCCGAAGGACCGGTGCACCCAGAGCCGGCGGAGACACACGCGGCCGAACCCGCACTCACGGAGCGTCACCTCGCGCGCCGGACGGCCGAACTCCGCGACTACCGCGCCGCCTTCCGGGTCGCCCAGCTCGCCATGGCCGTGATCGACGAGAACGGGGTCGTCATCGCCGCCAACGACTCCTTCGGGACCCTCCTCGGCACCGAGCCCGCGGCGCTCCGGGAGCAGGCCGCGGCCGACCTCGTCGACCTCGCCTCGGACGGCCGCACCTGGCACGCCTACCGCGAGGTGCTCGGCGGCCGCCGCTCCCGCTTCCGCTGCACCCGCCGCCTCAAGCACGCCGACGGGCGCTCGCTGTGGGCCGAGGTCACCGTCGCCCCCGTGCCCGAAAGCCGGCGCGTCCTGCTGTCGATCGCGGACATCAGCGAGCGGCGCGAGCTCCACGCCCGGCTGCGACACCTCCAGATGCACGACCCGGTGACCCGGCTGCCCAACCGCGCACTGTTCTTCGAGCGCCTCTCGGCGGCCCTGGAGATCGCGGCCCAGGACGTCGCAGCCGCCGAGGCCCGCGCGCAGTACGGCTCCCAGGACTCCCCCCGGTCGCACGAGTCACATGAGTCATATGAGCCATACGAGTCGTACGGCTATGGCAGAACAGGGCGGATCGGTCTCTGCTACCTGGACCTCGACGGCTTCAAGGCGGTCAACGACACCCTCGGCCACCGGGTCGGCGACCGGCTCCTGGCCGCCGTCGCCACCCGGCTGACGGAGTGCGCGGACAGCGACGGCTACACCCGCAACGGCGGCCACCTCGTGGCGCGGCTCGGCGGCGACGAGTTCGCGATCCTGGTCGAGGACTCCACCGGCACGGAACAACTGGCGGACCTGGCGCGCTCGGTGCTCGACGCGCTGCAGCGCCCCTTCGACCTGGGCGGCCAGCGGCTCTCGGTCTCCGCCTCGATCGGCGTGGTCGAGCGCGCGGCGCCCGGGACGACGGCGACCGCCCTGATGCAGGCCGCCGACACCACGCTGTACTGGGCGAAGGCGGACGGCAAGGCCCGCTGGACGCTCTTCGACCCGGAGCGCAACGCCCACCGGATGACCCGGCAGTCGCTCTCCTCCACCCTGCGGCCGGCCGTGGAGCGCGGGGAGTTCGCCCTGGAGTACCAGCCGCTGGTGGACCTGGCCGACGGGGCGGTGCGCGGGGTGGAGGCGCTGGTGCGCTGGAACCACCCGCAGTTCGGCTCGCTCGCGCCGAATCGGTTCATCGGGATCGCCGAGGAGGACGGCTCCATCGTGGAGCTGGGGCGGTGGGTCCTTGCCACCGCCTGCCGCCAGGCACGGCAGTGGCAGAAGGACCATCCGCGCGAACGCCCGATCTTCGTCAGCGTCAACGTGGCGGTCCGCCAGGTCTGGGACTCCGACCTGGTCGCGGACGTGGCCGGCATCCTCGCGGAGACCGGTCTGGCGCCGCACCTGCTCCAGCTGGAGCTGACCGAGTCCGCGGTGATGGGCTCGAACGGCCGGCCGCTCCAGGCGCTCCAGGCACTGAGCGACATGGGCGTGCGGATCGCCATCGACGACTTCGGCACCGGCTACTCGAACCTCGCCTATCTGAGCCGGCTGCCGGTCTCCGTGCTCAAGCTGGACGGCTCCTTCGTCCGGGGCTTCCAGGACGAGGAGCACGCCAACCCGGCGGACGAACTGATCGTCGAGGCGCTCGTGCACCTGGCGCACCGGCTCGGCCTCACCGTGACCGCGGAGTGCGTCGAGACGGCCGGACAGGCCAGCCGGCTGCGCCGGATCGGCTGCGACACCGGGCAGGGCTGGCTGTACTCGCGGGCGGTGGCCCCGGACCGCATCGCCGAGCTGATCGGCACGGAGCCACTTCCCGTATAGCGGCGGAGGCATGGAACTGCCCCCGGCCGGAGGGACGTTCCGGGCGGGGGCAGTGGTTCATTCGGCGAGGGGGATCAGCAGGCGCCCTGGTCCTTCCAGACGCCCCACTCGCCGGTCGTGCCCGGCTCCTCGTTCTGCGTCCACCACTGGGCCTTCCAGGTGCGGCCCTTGTGGGAGACGAGCGAGCCGCCGGTGTAGACCTGGCCGGCCACGTACGCCGGGGCGGTGCAGCCCGTGGGCGGCGTCGTCGGCGGGGTGGTGGGCGGCGTGGTGGTCGGCGGGGTCGTGGGCCCCGTCGTCGGCGGGGTGGTGGGCGGGGTGGTCGGGGTCGTCGGGGACGAGCCGACCGCCGTCACGATGTCCTTGAAGAGCGTCGCGTTGGCGTCGAGGCCGAGGAGCGAGTACATCATCGCGCCGGCCAGGCCGCGGTTGTGGGCGTAGTCGGCGCGCGCCTGGACGGTGCGCTTGTCCAGGCCGGTGAAGAACTCGCCGTCCTTGTAGAAGTACGCGGACTTGGCCTGGTCGTCCCAGAAGGTGGCCGCCGGGTTGTCGACGATGCCGCCGAGCTCCTTGTAGTACGCGATGCCGGCCGCCTGGCTCAGCGGGCGGGCGTTGGAGCCGCCGGTCGCGGTCTGCGCGAGGCCGTTGGTGGTCCCGGCCGGGACGCCCTTCCAGCCGCGGTAGTAGAACTCGTAGCCGAGGGTCAGCTTGTTCGCCGGGAAGCCGCCGGTGATGCCGTAGGCGGGCTTGCCGTCGATCCAGGAGTCGATCGCGTTCTCGATCGAGTACTTCTCGGTGCCCGGCTTGATGACGTCGGTCGGGTCGTTCGTGCCGGAGTGCATCGGGGACTGGTGGTACGTGGGCCCGTCGCCGTCCCAGGCGCCGTGCATGTCGTACGTCATGATGTTCGCGTAGTCGAGGTACGCGCCGATCTTGTCCGTCTCGATGTTCTTGATCTTGTCCTGGCCAGCCGGCAGGGCGGCGGTCAGGAGGTACTTCTTGCCGCCGTGGGCCGCGCCGTACGCGTCGAGCTGCTTGCGGAACTCGGCGAGCAGGAGCGTGAAGTTCTGCTTGTCCTCGGGGGCGTAGTGGTTGCCGAGGTGGCCGTCGGGCGAGCCGGGGTACTCCCAGTCGATGTCGATGCCGTCGAAGATGCCGGCCGCGGCGCCGGGGCCGCCGAAGCCGCCCTCGACGGGCAGGTCGCCCTGGATGTACTGCTTGACGCAGGAGGCGACGAACTTCTTGCGGCTCGCGTCGGTCTTGGCCGCGTCGGAGAAGTACTTGGAGTAGCTCCAGCCGCCGATCGAGATGTTGATCCTCAGCTTGGGGTGCTTCGCCTTCAGCTCCTTGAACTGGTTGAAGACGCCCACGATCGGCTGGTCCCACTTGTCGGCGACGCCGTCGACGCTGTCCGCCGCCGAGAAGGACTTCTGGTAGTCGGCGTACGAGTCGCCGGCGCCGTCACCCGCGTTGGGGTTGTTGTCGTCGCCCGCGGCCTTGGTGGTCTCGAAACAGGTGAGGTCGGTCGGGTGGATGTTCCCGAACGAGTAGTTGATGACGTCCAGGTTCGCCGCGATGCCCCGCTCGTCGAGGTGCTTCGGGTAGAAGGCGTTCCCGTAGACGCTCCACTGGTCGTAGTACGCGATTTTCACGCCGCCCGTGGAGGCGGTGGTGCCGGCTTCGGCGGCCTGGGCGGAGCCGAGTCCGGCCGTGGCGGCGAGGGCGCCGGCGGCGAGGGCCGAGCTGAGGAGCGCGGCGATCAAGGGCTTGCGGGGGTGCACGTGCTGCCTCCGGGAGGGGGTGGCGGTACGGAAGTTGGAGCAGTGATATCCGCCGCGTGAACAGCTCGTCAATGGTCTGAACCAGATTGAGGACTAGACCAATCCGATGGAGAAAGCCCTTGTCAGAGAGGTGGAGCACAAAAGGAAACCGCCCGCCACCATCGGTGACGAGCGGCTTAAGGTTCGCTTAGGACGACGGCGTGGTTCGTTCGGCGCTGAACCAACGCCCCGGGATTTTCGGCCACCAGGCCACCGGACCGCCAGGCCGCCAGACCCCCTAGGCCTCCGGCGACTCCGGCAGCTCCGGAAGCTCCGGCGACTCCGGCAGCTCCGGCAGCTCCGGCAGCTCGTACGCGTCGGCGATCAGCTCGTAGCTCCGCACCCGCTCCGCGCCGCCGTGTCCGTTGGCCGTGATCATCAGCTCGTCCGCGCCCGTCCGCTTCCGCAGGTCGTCCAGACCGACGCGCACCTCGTCCGGCGTGCCGTACACGACGTTCGCGAGCCAGCCGTCGACGAACTCCCGCTCGGCGGGGCTGAACCCGTACGCCTCCGCCTCCTCCGGCGTCGGCACCAGACCCGGCCGGCCGGTGCGCAGCCGCAGCATCGCGAGCGCGCCGGCGAGGACCTGGCGGCGGGCCTGCGCCGCCTCCTCGGCCGCGAACGCCGAGACGCCGATCATCGCGTACGGGGCGTCGAGGACCACCGAGGGCCGGAAGGAGTCCCGGTAGAGGTCGAGCGCCGGGATCGTGTTCCTGGCCGAGAAGTGGTGGGCGAAGGCGAAGGGCAGTCCGAGCAGACCGGCGAGACGGGCGCTGAAGCCGGAGGAGCCGAGCAGCCAGATCGGCGGGCGCCCCTTCGGGCCCTGCACCGGCCCCGGCACGGCGTGGATCCGGGCGTACGGGTGCCCGTCGGGGAAGTCGTCGTCCAGGAACCGGGTCAGCTCGGCCAGCTGCTCCGGAAAGTCGTCCGCGCCTTCGGCAAGGGTGTCGGACCGGCGCAGGGCGGCCGCCGTGGCGCCGTCGGTGCCGGGGGCGCGGCCGAGGCCGAGGTCGACCCGGCCCGGGGCGAGGGCCTCCAGGGTGCCGAACTGCTCGGCGACGACGAGCGGGGCGTGGTTGGGCAGCATGACGCCGCCCGAGCCGAGCCGGATGCGCCGGGTGTGGGCGGCGAGGTGGGCGAGGATCACGGCCGGGGAAGAGGAGGCGACCCCGGGCATGGAGTGGTGCTCGGCCACCCAGTGCCGGTGGAAGCCGCGCCGCTCGGCGAGCCGGCTCAGCTCGACGCTCGTGGCGAGCGCCTGGGTCGCGGTCCGCCCGCTGCCGACGGTCACCAGGTCCAGTACGGACAGCGGCACGGGCGCGCTGCCCCGCGCCTCTCCTCGAATAGCGTCGGTCACCGTCGGGACCCTCCTCGGCACGCGTGCGGATACGTCAGGACGACAACAGGAGGGTGTCTCCGCTTATTCCGTCCCGTCGCGGGCGGAAAATTTCTGCCGCTCGCCGATGGCCGAACACCGACGCCGGCACCGCCGCGCACGGCCCTGACCTGAGGCTCTGCGCACCACTCATGACGTGGGCATATGCCAGAGTGTCGCGCCCCAGCCCAGAGGCCCGGTCCGCCGCATCATTCTCGCCAACAGCCGCCCCGTAAAGGGTCCTTGGCGGTTATCGTGGTACGAAAGCTTGCGGTCACAACCTGGTAGGGGGAAACCGTGGCGCTGAAGCCCGAGCCCACCGCGCCGTTCCACTCGGTGCAATACGCCCTGCGCGTCCTCGAGACGGTCTCACGGCACGGTGGCGGAGTGACAGACGTCCAGATCGCGCGCGAGACCGGCCTGCCCGTCGCCCACCTGTCCTCGCTGCTCCTCATGCTCCGCCGCGAGGGGTACGTCGAGCAGGTCGCCGACGGCGCGTACGTGATCGGGGACTCCCTCGTCCTCCTCGGCTCCGGCCTGACCCGCCGCGAAGCCCTGGAGGCCAAGCTCCAGGAGACCCTGACCGAGCTCCGGGACTCCGTCGGCGCGGCGGTCTACATCAGCCGGTACATCGACGGCGAGGTGAAGATCACCCAGTTCGCCGACGGCCCGCGCACGCCCAAGGTCAACGAGTGGGTGGACTTCCGCTCGGCCGCGCACGCCAGCGCGGTCGGCAAGTGCCTGCTCACCCAGCTCGACCAGAACGGCCGCCGGGACCACCTCTCCCGGCACAAGATCGCCCGGCTGACCTCCCGGACGATCACCAGCGAGCGGATCCTCTTCTCGAAGCTCGACAGCCAGCCGGCGACCGTCCCCGTGCTCGACCTCCAGGAGTACGCGGTGGGCACGGTCTGCGCGGCCGTCCCGCTGACGGCGGGCTCGGCCGTGGGCTGCCTGGCCCTCTCCCTGCCGATCGAGCACGCCCACCGGCTGCGCGCGGCGGCGGACACGCTCAACCGCAGGGCCGCCCCGGTGGTGCTCTCGCTGGCGATCTGAGGCATACGGAGAGGGGGCCCGGTGGGGTGGTCGGAAGCACCCCTCGGGACCAGGTAGTATTTTCTCTGTCAGCAGGCGCCGCTAGCTCAGTTGGTTAGAGCAGCTGACTCTTAATCAGCGGGTCCGGGGTTCGAGTCCCTGGCGGCGCACAGACAGGGAAGGCCCCCTCACCTCGGTGAGGGGGCCTTCTCGTCATGCCCGGAGGTACGTGAGGACCGCGAGGACCCGGCGGTGGCTGTCCTCGGCCGGCGGCAGGTCCAGCTTCGCCAGGATGTTGCCGATGTGCTTGCCGACGGCGGCCTCGGTCACGACCAGACGGCGGGCGATCGCCCCGTTGGAGCGGCCCTCCGCGACGAGACCCAGGACCTCGCGCTCGCGCGGGGTCAGCGCCTCCAGCGGATCCCGGTGCCGGCGCAGCAGCTGCCGTACGACCTCCGGGTCGACGACCGTGCCGCCGGCCGCGACCCGGGCCAGGGCGTCCGCGAACTCCTCCACCTGCCCGACCCGGTCCTTCAGGAGGTAGCCGACGCCGGTGCCGTCGCCCGCGTCGAGGAGATCGGCGGCGTAGCTGCGCTGCACGTACTGGCTGAGGACCAGGACCGGCAGGGCCGGCCGCTCGGCGCGGAGCGCGACCGCCGCGCGCAGGCCCTCGTCCTGGAAGCCGGGCGGCATCCGGACGTCGGTCACGACGATGTCGGGCTCGTGGACGGCGACCGCCTCGCGCAGCGCGTCGGCGTCACCGACGGCGGCGACCACCTCGTGACCGAACCGGGCCAGGAGCCCGATCAGTCCCTCCCGGAGGAGGACGCTGTCCTCGGCGAGGACGACGCGGAGCCTGTCGGCAGTGCGGGACACGGGATCTCCACTCTCAGGAGGGTCGGCCCGCCCGGCGGGCTCATGATCGTCAGTGTGCCATCGAGGACGGCGATCCGGTCGGCCAGCCCGGTGAGGCCGGAGCCCCGGGCCGGGTCCGCGCCGCCGTGCCCGTCGTCCTCGACGTCGAGCCGCAGGGCGCCGCCGGTGTGCCGGGCGGTGACCCGCGCCCGGCGGGCGCCGCTGTGCTTGCCGATGTTGGCGAGGGCCTCGCAGCCGGCGAAGTACGCGGCGCTCTCCACGCTCGCGGGCAGCCGGGGCAGCGCGTCGACGTCGGTGTCGACCGGGACGGCCGAGCGGTCGGCGGCGTCGGCGAGCGCCGGGCCGAGTCCGTAGTCGGCGAGGACCTGCGGGTGGATGCCGTGGATCAGCTCGCGGAGCTCCGTCAGGACCTGCCCGGCCTCCGCGTGGGCCTTCGCCAGCTGCTCGGCGAGCGGGCCGCCGGGCGGGGCGTCGAGCCGGGCCAGGCCCAGGGTCATGGTGAGGGCCACCAGGCGCTGCTGGGCCCCGTCGTGCAGGTCGCGCTCGATGCGGCGCCGCTCGGCCTCGAAGGCGTCGACGAGCCGGGCGCGGGAGGCGATGACCTCGCCGATCGCGCCCGGCCGCTCGGTCTCGCGCGGGGTGAGCAGGGCGCGGGCGAGGGCGGCGCGGGCCCCGGCGACGGCGGCGAGGGGGTAGGCGAGGGCGACGAGGAGGACGGCGCCGACGAGGGCGGCGGCGAGGGCCTCCGGATAGGAGGTGACCAGATACGCCTTGACGACCTTGACCTCGTGGCCGTCCGCGGCGAGCTGGAAGGGCGTGCCGAGGAGGGCGAGGGGCAGACCGACGCCCACGGCGAGGGCGAGGAGGTCGAGCGGCCACAGGACGGTGGCGAGCAGCAGGGCGTACGCGAGCTCCCGCCAGGTGGCCTGCTCCGTCACCCGGGTCCGGAGCCAGGCGGCCAGGCCGGGCGCGGCGGGGACGCGGTGCGGGTCGGGGACGGGGTCCAGGTCGGCGAGACGGAGCCGCAGGCGCTCGGCCCGGCCGAGGGCGAGCCCGGCGAGGAGGAGCAGCGGCAGCCCGACGAGGAACAGCGAGAACACCCCGAGCACCAGGAGCACGGCACAGGCGAGGGCTCCCACGACTCCTCCGCCGGCCAGGTACCCGGCGGAGCGCCACGGCCAGGAGCTGCGCGGATACCGGGATCTGGCGAGTGCCTGCCAGGGCGTACGGGGTTCCATGGCGCCCACGGTAGGGCCGGCGGGCGGGGCGGGACCATGGCCCTGGAGGGCGTACGGGGGGTAGGGCCGGCCCTACCCCCGAGCGGCCTCCGGGCCTCAGGTGCGCCTGTTTGAGATGGTCCGCGCCCCTTGGAGCGGACTGGTGGCCCGTGGGGGCGTCTAGCCGTACGCCTCGGGGCGGCCGTGCCGGGTGTAGTGGGCACGGAGGGTGTCGAGCGCCGCCCGGGTCAGGGGCTCGTAGGGGGCGTCGGGGGCGGGGCGCCACCAGACGGGGTCCGGGCAGCGGAACGAGGCCCGGCGCAGGGCGACCCGGTGGATCTTGTTGGTGGCGGTCAGCGGCAGTGCGGGCAGGACGCGGACGAAGCGCGGCGCCATCTTCGTGCCCAGGTCCGGCTGGGCGGCCAGGAAGTCGGCGAAGGCCGCCGGCTGGAAGTCCGCGCCCTCCCGCAGGGCCAGCGCCGCCATGACCTGGTCGCCCGTCACCGGGTCGGGTATCGCGTAGACGGCGACCCCCGCCGCCCGGTCCCAGCGGGCGAGGATGTTCTCGATCATCGCCGCGGCCAGGTTCTCGCCGTCGACCCGCAGACGGTCGTCCGTACGGCCCGCGAAGTAGAGGAAGCCGTCCGCGTCCCGGTAGAAGAGGTCGCCGGTCCAGTACCAGCCGCCGCGCAGCCGGGCCGCCTCCGCCTCGGGGTTGCGCCAGTAGCCCTCGAAGGGCGAGCGGCCCCGGTTGACGAGCTCGCCGACCGCCTCGGCGGCGTTGAGGAGCCGGCCGGTGGGCGAGAAGCGGGCCGGGGCGCACTCCTCACCGGTGTCGGCGGCGATGACCGCCAGGTCGTCGCCGGGTGCCGCCCGGCCGATCGCGCCCGTCGGCGTGTCCGGGGTCCGCTGGATCGCCGCGCCGCCCTCCGAGGAGCCGTATCCCTCCACGAGCGGGACCCCGAAGCGCTCCCGGAAGCGGGCCGCGTCCACCGCCCCCGCCTCCGTGCCGAAGCCGAGCCGCAGCGGGTGCGCGCGGTCGTCGGGGCCGGGCGGGGTGGCGAGCAGGTACTGCACGGCCCGGCCCACGTAGGTGAAGTACGTGGCGCCGAAGCGGCGTACGTCGGGGAGGAAGCGGGAGGCCGAGAAGCGGGCCCGCAGCGCCACCCCGGCCCCGGCGGCGAGCGCGGGCGCCCAGTCGGCGATCACGGCGTTGCCGTGGAACATCGGCATGCAGACGTAGTGGACGTCGTCCCGGCGGACGGAGAAGTGGGCGACGAGCGAGGCGCCGGCTGCCGCGAGCCGCCCCTGACTGCACAGGGCCGCCTTCGGCGCGCCCGTCGAACCGGAGGTGAAGGAGAGCAGGAAGCGGCTGTCGGGGCGTACGGGGCCGAGGGTGGCGTCTCCCGGCCGGGCGTTCCCGTAGGGGGCGAGGAGTTCCCGGTAGGCCTCGGTGTCCGTGACCAGGATCCGCAGGCCCGGCAGCGCGAGCCCGTCGAGGAGCGGCAGGTGGGCGCGCTGGGTCACGAGGACCCGGCACTCGGTGTGGAGGATGTCCCGGGCGAGTTCGGGGCCGCGCCGGGTGGGGTTGATCCCGGCGACGGCGGCCCCCGCGAGGGCCGCCGCGCTGAGCCAGAGCGGGTACTCCGGCGTGTTGTCGAGCAGGATGCCGAGGTGTGGCTCGCCCCTCGGCACGGGTGGCATCAGGTCCACGAGCAGTGCGGCCCGCGCGGCGGCGCCGGCGGCGACCTGGTGGTGGGTGAGGGTGTGGTGCTCGTCCCTCAGGCCGGTCCGGTGGTCGCCCCACTGGCGCCGTACGAGCTCCGCAACGGTGTCCGCGCTCCTCATGGGCCGGACTTTAACTGACGGTTCGTCAGAACTGAACCGTCAGAACGTGACGTCCGAGCAGGCGTAGAAGGCGTTCGCGGTGTCCGCGATCGTCCACACCGCCAGGATCAGATGCCGGCCCGTCTTGCCCGCCGGGATCGTCCCGGAGTGCGAGAGCGTCGCCGGCGGCTGCTGGTTGTTGTAGGGGACGGTCAGGAACGGCTGGGGGTCGAGCGCGGCCCGCGTCAGCTTCTGCGTCGGGTCCCAGCCGTTCCTGGTGATGTAGTACCTGAAGTCGGTGGTGCGGTGGCGGGCGGTGAACTGCCAGCGGAAGCCGTAGCTCTGCCCCGCCGTGAGCCGGGTGGCGGGCCAGGCGCCGCCGCGCGGGTCGTCGAGCTGCGCGAACTGCGACAGCCCGGCGGAGCAGATCCTTCCGTCGGCGGGACCGGCGGCGGGGAAGCCCTTCGGGCCCTCGACCGACTGCGGCTCCCACTGGATGGGGCCGCAGTTCGTCACGGTGCCGTTGGCGCAGAGCTTCTGACGGCTGATCGGCGAGTCGGTGTAGCCGTGGCTGCCGGCGGTGCCGGTGCCCAGGAGGGTGGCGCCGGCGACGCCGAGCGCCACCACCGCCGCCCCGACTGACTTTTTGCGCATGCTGTCGCTCCAGGAGAACGTGGGGGAGTTCCTTTGGGCCGTGCGCGCGCGTACGGTACTGCTTCACTCGTTCTTTGGTCTGGACCAAGTACCAAGGTATGGACGGACGTCGGGCATGTCCATCCCTCTCACGCCCCCTCCACCGGCCCCGTCCTGCCCGTGTAGAACGCCACCGTCAGGTCCTTGACCAGCGCCTTGCGCTCGTAGTCGTCCAGCTCCACCAGACCACGACTGGTCAGTCGGTGGACCACGTCGTCCACCGCGTCCACCACCGAGGTCAGCACGCTGTCCCGGTGCTTCGCGTCGATCGCCGCGATCCGGCGCCGACGCATCGCCGCCGCCACCTCCGGCGCGTACTCGATGCGCGTCGGCTGCGCCGAGAACACGTCCACGCCGACCGGCGCGCACTCCGCCGACAGCATCCGCGTCAGGGCCTCGCCGACCGCCTCCGCGTCCCGCAGCGTCGGGGCGTCCTCGTGGAACGCGTCCGCCGGAAGCTGCGACAGCACCCGGGCCATCGCCGCCTCCACCTGCTCCCGCAGGTAGTCCTCGTGCCCGTCGACCCCGAGCACCGCCCGGACCGTGTCCCGCACCCGCCACACCACCAGGACGGTCACGTCGAGCGCGGTGCCCTTCGCGTCCACCGCCGACAGCGGCTCACTGCGCCAGTGCCGCAGCCGGACGTCCACCCGACGGCGGAGCAGCAGCGGGCTGACCCACACCAGGCCCGTACGGCGGACCGTGCCGCGGTAGTCGCCGAACAGGGACAGCACCCAGGCGTACCCGACCCGGCCACGGCCGAGACCGCCCAGCGCGAACAGGGCGAGCACCACGCCCAGGGCCAGGAGGGCCCACTGACCGAGAGGGATGCCGTTGTACGGGCGCGTCGGCAGCCGCAGCATCCGCGCCGCCTCGGCGGGCACCGCCCCGACCCACCACACGACCCCCGCGCACCAGGCGATCGCCAGCACCCCGGCGACCACCCCGACCCACCCGGGCAGCACCGACGCCGGCCGCTCCACCAGCGCGGGATCGGCGGTGGGGGCGGGACGGGACGCGGCGACCTTCGGCCTGTCCCCGGGTTGCGGGCGGGCCGGGGCCTTGGGCGGTGGCGTGGAGTGCGACTTCGCCTGGGAGTTCGGCTCGGTCCGGGGCTCGGGGTCCGGCTTGGCCGGGGCGGCCTGGACCTTCGACGGGGCCGGGATGGCGGGCTTGCGGCCCACCGCCGGCGGGGTCGGCGCGGCCATGGAGATCGTGTCGGGCCCCTTGTCGTCGCCCGCCGCGACGTGGACGGCGGCCTCCGGCTCGTCCCGGAAGAGCAGGTGCACCGGGATGGAGCCGGTGGTCTCGGTCCCGATCACGTTCTTCCGCCGCGCCACCCGCACCACGGCGGCGACGGGCACCGCGACGGTACCGACCCGCGCCCCACTGATCCGCCGGAGGTCGAGCACGGCGGGGGCCGCGGCCGGGCCGGGGGCGGGGGTCGGGACGGAAGCCTTGTCGCCGTCGCCGCTCTCGTCGGCGACCTCTTCGGCGGGGCGGTCGGGGGCCGGCGGCGGGGGCGCCGTCGGCGTACCGGGGGCGGAACCACTCGCGACGGCAGACCCCTCGCCGGAGGCGGGCCCGGTCGGGACCGACGCCGCTGGGGCGGACGCGGGCCCGGTCGGGACCGACACCTCTGAGGCGGGCGCGGGCCCGGTCGGGACCGGGGCACCCGTCCCGGCCACGGACCCGGCGGAAACCCCCGCCCCCGAGCCGGCCGCGGGCCCGGTGGAGACCGCTGCCCCGGAGCCGGGCGCGAGACCGGCCGAAGCCGCCGCCCCCGCCCCGGGCGCGAGACCGGCAGAAGCCCCCGCCTCCGAGGCGGGCGCGAGACCGGTCGAAACCCCCGCCCCCGAACCAGGTCCGAGACCGGCCGAAGCCCCCGCCCCCGAAGCAGGCACCGGCCCGTCGGGAACCGCCGTTCCCGACGTGGGCGCGGGACCGGTCGGAGCCGGGGCGCCTGCCCCGGGCGCCGACCCGGCGGAGACCGCCGCCCCCGAGCCCGACACAGGCTCCGTCGGAACCGGCGCCGTACCGGACACAAGCCCCGCCACGGCGGGTCCCGTCGGCGGCTCCCCCGTTCCACCCGGCGCCGGCCCCGACGGGGCCCCCTGTGCCGTGCCCGACCCCGTACCCGGCCCCCGGTCCGGTTTCGGGGTGGGCAGGGGGCGGTCCTTGTCCGGTGGGGACGTGCGCGGGAGGGTGCCGTCCGTCAGGCGTCTGGCCGTGCGGGCCGCGTCACGCGAGGCCGCCGCGCCGGAGTCCGCGGGGTTCGGGGTCGATGCCGTCATTCGGGGTCCACCTCATGCTCTCGGGGTCATCGGAACAAACGCCGCCAGGTCTCCGGGCCCGGGTAGCCGTCGGCCGCTCCGCCGCGCCAGCCCTGTGCCCGCTGGAACGCCTCGACGTTGCGGCGGTCCGCCTCCGTCCAGCGCGGACCGGGTCCCGACAGGTAGTGCTTGCCGAAGCCCCGCTTCACCAGTTGTTTGCCCAGCTTCTCCACATATGCGTTGGATTGGCCCGGACGGAAGTAGCCACGCCCGGGAAACCTCGTCGCATTCGCGCTCGGGCCGCTCGAACCACTCGAACCGCCGATGTCCTTGCCCCCGCCGGCCACCAGGAGCCGCCACGTGTGCGGCCCGGGCAGCCCGTCCGCCTCCGCGCCCCTCCAGCCCTGCGCGAGCTGGAACGCCTGGGTGGCCCTGCGGTCCGCCTCCCCCCACTTCGGGCCGGGGCCCTGGCTGTAGAACTTCCGGCCGCCGCGCTCGACGAGGAGCTGCCCGAGCTGGGTGACGTACGCGTTGTCCGCGCCCGGGCCGAACTTCCCCGCCCCCGGGAACGGCGTCGCCACCGTGGGCTCCGCCCCGCCGCCCGTGCTGCCGCTGACCACGCCCTTGTAGCGGTAGGGCACGTACCGGTCGGAGTTCTCCCAGTACGCCATGGGCGTCGCCTGCTTCCGCGTGCGCGGCTTCGTCTGCTCGTAGGCGATGTAGGAGGTGTGGGTGTAGTCGGTCCAGCCGCCGAAGATCGTGACGTGCGAGCCGCGGGTCGGGTTGGCCGGGTTGTGGAAGAGCAGGATGTCGCCGGGCTGGAGCTCGGTGCGGCCGATCCGCTCGGCGAAGCGGTCGAGGCTGCCGGTCCACTCGTTGCTGCGCAGGTTCCAGGCCATGGAGATGTAGCCGGAGCAGTCCTGGCGGTACCCGTCCGACCAGTACTTCTCCATGGAGTACGGGACTTGTGCGGCGACCCACTTCTTGGCCCGGTTGACGATCTCCGCGCGAGTCGTCCGCCGCAGCGTCTCCGTCGAGACCTGACTGGTCGTCGGGACGGAGATCGGGGTCGGGTCCGGGCCGGGCCCCGGCGCGCCGTGCAGCGGCCCCCGCCCGCCCTGCGGGGTCTCGGGCCCCGGCCAGGGGGTGTCGGCGGCGGAGGCCGCGGAGCCGACCGAGTCGACCGAGCCGACCGAGCCGGCGGATTCGACCGAGCCTGCGGAGCCGCCGGAGTCGGCCGAGCCGACGGACCGGGTCGTGGCCTGCTCCGGCAGGACCGCGGGGTCCGCCTCCGCCGGGCCCGTTCTCGCCGGACCTGTTCCCATCGGGTCCGCCCGGCCCCTCAGGCCTGCCGGGGTCTCGGCGCGGGTTCGTCCCCCCAGCCCTGTCGGGGGACGCGCAGGGCGCGGTCGAGGCCGGCCTGTGGGGGGCCCGTGAGGGCGCGGACGAAGATCTCCTCGTAGGCCGGTTCGCCGATCGTCGCCCTCGCGGTGTCCGCGTACTTCTCGCGCAGGGCCCGCAGGCCGGGCAGCCCGCGCCGGGGCTGGCCGGTGGAGCGCCAGTACGCCTCACCCGTGCCGCTCACGTCGGCGGCGCGCTCGCCGTCCCCGGCCGCCGCGAGGGCGGTGGCGAGGACGTCGAGGCCGAGGGCAACGCCGAGGCTCGCGCCGAGGCCGCGGGTGCCTTCGAGCATGGCGCGGGCGTGGCCGGCGGCGGCCGCCGGATCGCCCTCCAGGAGGCCGGTGAGGGCGAGCTGGTACTCGAGGGCCGTGCGGATCCAGTGCTCGTCGAGCTCCTCGCACCGGGCGCGCAGCCGGAGCGCCCGCTGCCGGGCCTCGGCGAGGCGGCCGAGGCCGGTGAGGGCGAAGACCCGCACGAGCCGGCAGCGGAGGCGGGCGGCGGAGTCGGCGGGGCCGCCCCGGGCGGCGTCGAGGACGTGGCCCACGACGACGTACGCGGCCATCGGCCGGCCGGTGGTCAGGGCGATGAGCCCGGCGAGGGCGGCGGCGTCGAGGGTGAGGTCGCCGGGCCGGTCGCGGTCGCCGTGAGGAGCTCCCTCGTACGGCGAGGGCTCGACGTGCTCCGCGTACCTGGCCTCGCGGGCGCAGCGCTCGCTCACCTCCTGCGCGGGGCCGGGCTCGCCCTGCAGGACCAGGGTGACGCCGAGGGCCCACAGGGCGCGGGCCCGGGCGCGGCCCCGGGTCCCACTGAGGAGGGCCTGTTCGAGGCCGTCGCGGGCCTCGTGGAGGCGGCCTCGGCAGGACCAGGCGAAGGCGACGGACCCGACGAGGTCGAGGGCGGCGTCGGGGTCGGTGCGCAGCAGCCGGTCCAGGGCGGTGCGCAGGTCGGCGTGGTGCGCGTCGACGGTCCGGTGCCAGCGGAGTTGGCGGGCGCCGTGCCATGCGGTCTCGGCCCGGCGGGCCAGGCCCCGGAAGTGGGCGGCGTGCCGTTCGGCGACCGTCGCGGTCTCGCCGGTGCGGTCCAGCCAGGTCGCCCCGTACTCGCGGATGGTGTCGAGCATGCGGAGCCTGCCGGCGGCGTCCGGCGGACGGACCACGGAGGAGCGGACGAGGCCGTCGAGCGCGCCGGGCAGGGTCGCGCGGTCGAGGGGGCCGCCGGCGCAGACGGCGGTCGCGGAGGCGAGGTCGAAGGGGCCGCGGAAGACGGAGAGCCGGGCCCAGAGGAGGCGTTCGAGGGGGGTGCTCAGCTCGTGGCTCCAGCCGATGGCGGCGCGCAGGGTCTGGTGGCGGCTCGGCCAGACCCGCTCGGTGTGGGCGAGCAGGTCGAAGCGGGCGCCCGGCGGGGCGTCGAGGCGGGTGCCGAGCTGGTCGCGGACGGCTTCGGCGCCCTGGAGGCGGATCTGCGCGGCGGCCAGTTCCAGGGCGAGCGGGATGCCCTCCAGGCGTACGCAGATCTCGCCGGCGGGTCCGGCGGCGGGGAGGTCCTCGCCGGCGGCCCGGCGGAGGAGTTCCAGGGCGTCGCGTCCGGCGGGCGGCAGCGGGTCGAGGGCGACGGCCCGCTCCCCCCGGACGCCGAGGGGGCGGCGGCTGGTGGCGAGGACGGTGAGGCCGGGGGCGGCGGCGAGGAGTTCGGTGACGAGCCGGGCGCAGGGTTCGGCGAGGTGCTCGCAGGAGTCGAGGACGAGGAGCAGCCGGGCGTCGGCGAGGCGGCGGCAGAGTCCGGTGGCGGCCATGCCGGGGGTGTGGTCGGCGAGGTCGACGGAGTCGGCGACGAGCGGGACGAGGAGCCGGTCGCCGTCGAGCTGGGAGAGGTCGGTCCACCAGGCGCCGTCCGGGTGTCCGTCGGCGGCGCGGTGCGCGGCGCGCAGCGCGAGCCGGGTCTTCCCGACTCCCCCGACGCCGGTCACGGTGACGAGTCGGTGGTCCGCCAACGCGGCGGAGACGCGCTCCAGTTCCGTGCGGCGCCCCACGAAACCGGGGTTCTCGTCCGGCAGATGTCCACGCACGGAAGCAGTCTCCCTCATGCGCGCCGCGAACGGACCGGTGGAACCGGTTCGTTACGCCGCCGGTCCCCGTTCCGGAGCGGAAAATCGTTTGACCCGGCCCCGGGACGGGACTGCACTGTGCGGGGCGCCGCGGGTGGTGGTGCCGGTGTTCCGGGGAGGCAGCAGTACCGATGGAGATCCGTCCCACGACCGACCAGGACCTCCGTGTCTTCGTCGACACGATGCACACCGCGTTCGGGCTCTTCCCCGAAACGCCGGCCGAGGACGGTGGAGGCGTCTGGTGGTCGGCGCTCGAGATGGAACGTGGCCTGTTCGCCCTGGCGCGGGACGGGCGGCCCGTCGGCACCGCCGCTTCGTACTCCTTCGAGCTCACCCTGCCCGGTGACGTCCTCGTCCCGGTCGGCGGAGTGACCGCCGTCGGTGTGCTGCCCTCGCACCGGCGCCGCGGCGTGCTCAGTGCGATGATGCGGCACCAGCTCACCGAGCTGCGGGCCCGGGGGGACTTCCTCTCCGTGCTGCTGGCCTCCGAGGCCACGATCTACGGCAGGTTCGGCTACGGCCCGGCGACCTACACGCAGCGGCTGACCGTACCGCGCCGGCAGGCCGCGCTCGCCCCGCCCCGGGCACTCGGGACGGCCGGTGTCACGGCGGCGGGGGCGGACGCCGGCTCGGTCGAGGTGCTGCGGCGCGCCGAGTGCGGGGAGATCCTCGAAGCGGTCTACGACCGGTACCGCCGCACGCAGCCCGGCGCGCTGTCCCGGCCGCCCCGCTGGTGGGCCCTGCGGGCGGGGCAGCCCCCGATCGCTCCGGCGCCGCGTTACGTCGCCGTCCACCGGGACGCCGACGGAACCCCGGACGGGTACGCCAGTTACGCCATCGGTGAGGACCGCACCCTGACCGTCGACGAGACGATCGTCTGCGACGACGCCGTCTTCACGGCTCTGGCCCGGTTCGTGCTCGAACACGACCTGATCAGTACGGTCGTGTTCAAGCACGTCCCGCCCGGGCATCCGCTGCGCCTGCAGCTGGCGGACTTCCGCGCCGGTGAGGTGAGCAAGGACACCGACTGGCTCTGGGTCCGGCTGCTCGACGTGCCGGGCGCGCTGACCGCGCGCGGCTGGTTCACGGACGGCGAGCTCGTCCTCGACGTGGAGGACCCGTTCCTCGGCGAGCACGGCCGCCACCTGCTGACCGTCCGGGACGGCAAGGCGGAGTGCGTCCCGACGGACCGGGAGCCCGATCTCTCCCTGGACGTACGGGACCTGGGCGCGGTCTACCTCGGCGGCACCGCCCCGAGCACCCTGGTGCGCGCCGGGCACGTCCGGGCCCACCACCCCGGCGCGGCCGCACGCGCCGACGCCCTGTTCCGCGGCGAGCGTTCCCCGCACTGCCTGCACTGGTTCTGATCGCGCGCCGGCGCCGGGATCACCCTCCTTCGACCGTGACGACGACCGAGTGCCACCCCTGTGCCCCGTCGGGCATGGTGTCGGTGCGGCGTTCCGGCTGGGTGGTGCCGGTGCCGTCGGTGGCACGGACGGTGAGGGTGTGGCGGCCGGGGGTGGCGGCCCAGGGGTGGGCCCACTGGCGCCAGGTGTCGGCGCTGTCCTCGGCCGCGAGCCGGGCGTCCTGCCAGGGGCCGTCGTCGATCCGTACCTGGACCCGGCGGATGCCGCGGTGCTGGGCCCAGGCGACCCCGGCGACCATGACGGTGCCGGCGGCGGGGCGGGCGAAGGGGCGCGGGGTGTCGATGCGGGACTGGGTCTTGACGGGGGCCTGCGCCGCCCAGCCGCGCGGGACCCAGTAGGCGTCGTACGCGTCGAAGGTCGTGAGCTCGATCGACTCGATCCATTTGCAGGCGGAGACGTAGCCGTACAGGCCGGGGACGACCATGCGGACGGGGAAACCGTGGGTGAAGGGCAGGGGTTCGCCGTTCATCCCGAAGGCGAGGAGGGCGTCGCGGCCGTCCATGACGGCTTCGACGGGGGTGCCGATGGTCATGCCGTCGACGGAGCGGGCGACCAGCTGGTCGGCGGGGCCGCCCTCGGAGGGCGGACGGACGCCGGCCTCGCGGAGCAGGCCGGCGAGGGGGACGCCGAGCCAGCGGGCGTTGCCGGCGAGCGAACCGCCGACCTCGTTGGAGACGCAGCACAGGGTGATGTCCCGCTCCACCGTCGGCCGGGCCATGAGCTCCCGCAGGGTGAGGGTGCGTTCCGCGCGGACCCCGCTGCCGTGGAGGCGCAGCCGCCAGTGGTCGGCGTCGACCTTGGGGACGATGAGCGCGGTGTCGACGCGGTAGAAGTCGCGGTTCGGGGTGACGAAGGGGCTGATGCCGGGGACGTCGAGCTGCGCTCCGGCGGGTACGGCCGGTGCGGGGGAATCGGGCCGGGGCAGGCGCAGGGCCGCGCGGGAGGCGGCGGCGTTCTCCTGTACGGGGCTGCCGACCGCGCGGCCGAGTGCGGCGGCGCCGGTCGCGGCGAGGCCGGTGGAGGCGGCGACGACGAGGAAGCCGCGCCGGTCCGCCCGGGCGGTTCCGGGCCGCGGGGTGAGGAGCCGACCGGTCAGGACGTACAGGAGGAGCGCGCCGGCCGCGGCTCCGGCAAGGGAGGGGACGGCGTCCAGGGCGGTGTCGGAGTCGGGGCGGGTGACGGCGGCGAGGGCTCCGAGGACGCCGAAGGCGGCGACGGCCGCCGTGCCGAGCAGGCGGTGGCGCAGAGCGAGCAGCCCGACCGCGAGGGCGAGGAGGGCGAGGAGGAGCAGAATGCCGAGCTGGAGGACGGTCTTGTCGCTCTCGCCGAAGGCGCGGATCGCCCATTCCTTGAGGGCCGCCGGGGTCCGGTCGACGACGGCGCCGCCGACGGCCGGGACGGGGCCCGCCTCGGGACGTACCCGGGCGGCGACGAGGTCCGCGACGGCCAGGGAGACGTACGCCGAGACCAGGCCTCCGAGCGCGGCGAGGAGGCGGTCGGTGCGGGTGGGTTCGTGGTGCGGCTCGCGCGGGTTCCCGGTGGCTTCCATGGTGGGTGTTTCGGCACGCCGGGCCGCGCGGATGGGCCGCGTCACCCGTATGGGCCCCGGCGCGTGTCGGGGTGTTCGCCCGGTCGGGGGCTCAGCGCGTATCGGGGTGTTCGCCCGGTCGGGGGCTCAGCGCGTGTCGGGGTGTTCGCCCGGTGTCGCCAGTTCCTCCACCGCCTCGACCCCGACGACCGCGCCGGTGGACTTCTTGCCGCGGCGCAGCCGGCGTTCGAGCCAGGAGGCGAAGGTGGTGAGCGCGAAGTTGAGGGCGACGAAGATCACGGCGACGACGGTGAAGCAGGCGATCGTGTTGGCGCCGTAGTTGGCGCTCATCGGGCGGACGGAGGCGAGGAGTTCGGAGAAGCCGAGCATCGCGCCGCCGAGGGCGGTGTCCTTGACGATGACGACGAGCTGGCTGACGAGGGCGGGCAGCATGGCCGTGACGGACTGCGGCAGGAGGACGTGGGCCATGATCTGGCCCTTGCGCATGCCGATGGCCTTGGCGGCGTCGGTCTGGCCGGCGGGCAGGGCGAGGATGCCGGCGCGGACGACCTCGGCGAGGACGGAGGCGTTGTAGAGGACGAGGCCGGTGACGACGGCGTACAGGGGGCGGGTGTCCGGGCTGATGTCGGTGAACTCGGAGTAGGCGGCGTTCGCGAAGAGCATCAGGATCAGAACGGGGATGGCGCGGAAGAACTCGACGACGGTGCCGGCCGCGGCACGGACGGACCGGTGGTCGGAGAGCCGGAGGATGCCGAGGAGCGCGCCCAGGGGCAGCGCGATGACCATGGCGAGCGCGGCGGCGATCACGGTGTTCTTCAGGGCGGGCAGGATGTACGTCTCCCAGACGCGGGCGTCGGTGAAGAAGGGCGCCCACTTGGACCATTCGAGCTGGTTCTTGTCGGCGAGGCTCGTCACGACCCACCACACCACGGCGGCGAGGCCGACCAGGAACAGCAGGCTCCAGACGAGGTCGCGCCGGCGGGCGCGCGGGCCGGGGACGTCGTAGAGGACGGTGGGCTTCTCCTTCGGGCCCTTCACCGCTTCACCGCCACCTTCTTGGCCACCCAGCCGAGGAGGAGCCCGGTGGGCAGGGTGAGGCAGAGGAAGCCGACGGCGAAGGTCACGGAGATGAGGAGGAGCTGGGCCTCGTTCTCGATCATCTCGCGCATCAGCAGGGCCGCCTCGGCGACGCCGATGGTGGCGGCCACGGTGGTGTTCTTGGTGAGGGCGATGAGGACGTTGGCGAGCGGGCCGACGACGGAGCGGAAGGCCTGCGGGAGCACGATCAGGCGCAGGACCTGGGGGAAGTTCAGTCCGATGGCGCGGGCGGCCTCGACCTGTCCGAGGGGGACGGTGTTGATGCCGGAGCGCAGGGCCTCGCAGACGAACGCGCTGGTGTAGGCGGTGAGGCCGAGGACGGCGAGCCGGAAGTTGATGGTGGTGAACCGGTCGGCGCCGAGGCTGACTCCGAGGGTCTGGAAGAGGCCGAGCGAGGTGAAGACGATGATGACGGTGAGAGGGATGTTGCGGACGATGTTGACGTAGGCGGTGCCGAAGCCCCGCATGAGGGGGACGGGGCTGACGCGCATCGCGGCCAGCAGCGTCCCCCAGACGAGGGAGCCGATCGCGGAGTAGACGGTGAGCTGCACCGTCACCCAGAAGGCTCCGAGCAGGTCGTACCCCTGGAGGAAGTCGAACACGACGGCCTGCTCACTTGACGATGACGCCGATCTTCGGGGCGGGTTCGTTCTTGTAGCCGGACGGACCGAGGTTCTTGTCGACGGCGGCCTGCCACGAGCCGTCGGCGACCATCTTCTCCAGGGCCGTGTTGATCTTGGCCTTGAGGTCGCTGCCCTTCTGGACGCCGATGCCGTAGTTCTCGTTGCTCATCTTGAAGCCGCCGAGCTTGAACTTGCCCTTGAACTCGGGCTGCGCGGCGTACCCGGCGAGGATCGCGTCGTCGGTGGTGAGGGCATCGACGACGCCGTTCTCCAGGCCGGTGAGGCACTCGGAGTAGCCGCCGTACTCCTGGAGCTGCGCGTTCGGGGCGATCTTCGTCTTGACGTTCTGCGCGGAGGTCGAGCCGGTGACCGAGCAGAGCTTCTTGTTGTTCAGGTCGGACGGCTTCTTGATCGAGTCGTCATCCGCCCGGATCAGGACGTCCTGGTGGGCGAGGAGGTAGGGACCCGCGAAGTCGACCTTCTCCATCCGCTTGGGGTTGATCGAGTACGAGGCCGCGATGAAGTCCACGTCGCCGCGCTGGAGCAGGGTCTCCCGGTCGGCGCTCTTGGCCTCCTTCCAGACGATGTCCTTCGGGTCGTGGCCGAGCTGCTTGGCGACGTAGGTCGCCACGTCGACGTCGAAGCCGGTGTAGGTGCCGTCGGGGGTCTTCAGGCCGATGCCCGGCTGGTCGAACTTGATGCCGACGGTGATCTTCTTGCCGTCGCCGTGATCTCGGGGCGCGCCGTCGGCCGCGGCGTTCGCGAATCCTGCCGAGGTGACGGAGAGGACGACGGCCGCGGCGGCTGCCACGACGGCCCTGCTGGTCCTGAGCGGGTTCATGAGGATCACCCCTGGGGGCTGCTGGTCGGGCGACCGGGCGGCGGCCGCGGCTCGGTGGTGGTGGAGGAGGATCTCGGAGAGGCACAGGCTCCTGGACGGGTCGGTGGCGGAGGATCTCGGAGAGGCGGGCTCCTGGACGGGTCAGTGGTGGAGGATCTTGGAGAGGAAGTCCTTGGCTCGGTCGCTGCGCGGGTTGCTGAAGAACTCGTCCGGGGTCGTCTCCTCGACGACCCGGCCGTCGGCCATGAAGACCACGCGGTTGGCCGCGGAGCGGGCGAAGCCCATCTCGTGGGTCACGACCACCATCGTCATGCCGTCCCGGGCCAGCTGCTGCATGACCTCCAGGACCTCGTTGATCATCTCCGGGTCGAGCGCGGAGGTCGGCTCGTCGAAGAGCATCACCTTCGGATCCATGGCGAGGGCGCGGGCGATCGCCACGCGCTGCTGCTGGCCCCCGGAGAGCTGCGCCGGGTACTTGTCGGCCTGCGAGGCGACGCCGACCCGGTCGAGGAGGGAGCGGGCCCTCTCCTCGGCCTTCTTCCGGTCCTTCTTGCGGACCTTGATCTGACCGAGGGTCACGTTGTCGAGCACGGTCTTGTGCGCGAAGAGGTTGAAGGACTGGAAGACCATGCCCACGTCGGCCCGCAGGGCCGCCAGTTCGCGTCCTTCGGCGGGCAGCGGCCGCCCGTCGACGACGATCTCGCCCGCGTCGATGGTCTCCAGGCGGTTGATCGCCCGGCACAGCGTCGACTTCCCCGAGCCGGACGGCCCGATGACGACGACGACCTCGCCGCGGTGGATCGTGAGGTCGATGGACTGGAGGACGTGCAGGGGACCGAAGTGCTTGTCGACCCCGCGCAGTACGACGAGCGCGTCGCCGCCGTCCGGGACGGGCATGGCACCCTCCTGGGTCACGCCCCCGCTTGCCGCTTCCTCCCCACGTTCATGCTCCGCCCTCCACCCGCCCGGCGCACTCCGGACGGCGGGCGTACGGAGGGTGAGCGCACCGGCACGCTGCGGGGTCCCGGCCCGGGGGCGGCCCCGCCCGGCGGCCCGGAGCCTGCGCGGGGCGACGGCCGGGCCCACACTGGGGGTGGGGAGCCGAGTCCGCGAGGAGGGACCGCCATGAGCAGAGCCGCGCCCAAGGTCAGCACGCTGCCCCAGGAGCACCGGGAGCGCCTGATGGCCTTCGCCGAGGACGTGTACTTCGAGTCCGGTCACCGCCTGTTCGAGGAGCAGCAGCACGCCGACCGGTTCTGGATCGTGAAGACGGGCGCGGTGACCCTCGACGCGAAGGTGCCGGGCCGGGGGTCGCCCGTGATCGAGACCCTGCGCCACGGCGAGCTGGTCGGGCTCTCCTGGCTGTTCCCGCCGTACCTGTGCCAGTCGGGGGCCGAGGCGATGACACCGGTCCGGGCGTACGAGTTCGACGCCCCGGCCGTGCGGTCGATGTGCCACTCGGACACGGAGTTCGGCGCCTCGGTCATCTACTGGGTGGGGGCGATCCTCGCCCACCGCCTCCATGTGACCCGGGTCCGTCTCCTCGACCTGTACGCCCCGCACGGCAGCGGCGTCCTGGCCTGACCGGTGGTGTGCCGGAGCAGCGTCGGGGCCTGCCCGGCGCCGTGCGGACGGCACGGCGCCGGGCGGGCCCGGGACGGTCGGGCGAGGAGGACGTCCGCCAGGTCCGCCCGGCCGCTGACACCGAGCTTGCGGCAGATCCTGCCGAGGTGGTTCTCCACGGTCCGCACGGACAGGACGTACGTCTCGGCGGTCTCCCGGCTCGTGCGACCGCGCGCGGCCATCAGCGCGATGTCCCGCTCCCGGGCGCTGAGCGGCACCGCCGCCGCGGCCCCGCCGAGCGCGCCCATCCGCTCGCGGAGCACGAGCTGCTTGACGCGGGCGTGTGCCTGCCGGTGCTGCAGATCGAACCGGACGGCGCGGTGCGGGCGATGGCGGCCTACGAGGGCACCGTCGGGAACGTCCTGACGGACGATCCCGACGGAGCTGTGGCGGCGGGCCGTCGCCCGCCGGCACGGCCCGTTCGTACGGGAGGCCCTGGCGCGGGTGCGGACCATGCGGGAGTGGGCGGAGGCCACGCGGGCGATCGACCTCCGCTTCGGCACGGAGGCGGACCGGCGGCGGATCGCCCGCCGTCCGGCGTTCGTCCCGGGCTGCTGAGGGGTACCGGGCGGTACGGTGGAGGGGCGGCACCGCACGGCCCCGTAGGCACCCGAGCACCGCACCATCCCGTCCGTACACTCCGGCGACGAGCGGCGAGGCCTGCATGAGCGACCCGACGACGGCACGTGAGGCGATCGCCCTCGTCACCGACGACTTCAGCGAACTCCCCTTCGCGGAAGGCCCTCTGACCGGTGACGGGCCGATCGGCTGGCCCGGCTACTCCGCCGCGCACGCCCGCGCCGCCGACCGCACCGGCGAGACCGAGTCGGTGGTCTGCGGCACCGGCGTGGTGGGCGGGGTGACGGCGGTGCTGATCTCCTTCGAGTTCCGGTTCCTCGGCGGGTCCCTCGGGGAGCGGACGGGCGCGCGGGCCGCCGCCGCCCACGCCCTGGCCCGGGCGCGGCGGCTGCCCGTGGTCGTCCTCCCGGCCACCGGCGGCAGCCGGATGCACGAGGGCATGCGCGCCCTCCTCCAACTCCAGTTCCTGGCGCGCGAGTCGGAGGCCACCCGGGCCGCGGGGCTGCCGCAGATCGCCGTCCTGCGGGATCCGACCACGGGCGGCGGCTGGGCCACGCTCGGCGCCGGCTCCGACGTCGTCCTCGCCCTGCCTGGCGCCCAGGTCGGCTTCGCCGGCTCCCGCGTGCGGCCGCCGGACGCGGACCCGGCCGCGTACACCGCCGAGGCGCAGCTCGCCCACGGCCACCTCGACGCGATCGTGCCGCCCGCGGCGCTGCGCGAGACCCTCGGGCGCTGGCTGTCGCTGCTGGTCCGGCCCGCCGAGGGCCCCGTTCCGCCGCCGTACGCGCTCGGCGACCCGGGGGCGCCGCCTGCCGCGAGCGGCCGGGAGGCGGTGGCGCGCGCCCGGCATCCGGACCGGCCCCGGGCCGCCGCGTACCTCGACGCCCACTTCACCCTGCGCGAGGAGATCTCCGGCGACCGCTGCGGGGGCGTCGACCCGGGCATGCGGTGCGGCTTCGGGCGGCTCCCCGACGGCCGTACCGTCGCCTACGCGGCCCAGTGCGGCACCGCGACCCGTCCGGCCGGTTTCCGCACGGCGGCCCGCCTGGTGCGCCTGGCCGACCGCCTCGGCATCCCGGTGCTCACCCTCGTGGACACCCCGGGCGCCGCCAACGACCCGGCGGCGGAGCGCGCGGGGGCGGGGACGGCGATCGCCGACCTGTTCGCCGCCGTCGCCTCCGCCCGCACCCCGCTCACCTCGCTGCTCATCGGCGAGGGGGGTTCCGGCGGCGCCCTGGCGCTCGCCGCGCCGGGCAACACCTGGGCCACGCCGGACGGTTACTTCTCCGTCATCGCGCCCGAGGCAGCCGCCGCCATCCTCAAGCGGGCTCCCGCGGAGGCCGCGACCACCGCAGACCAGCTGCGTCTGCGCCCCCAGGACCTGGTGGACCTCGGTGTCGTCCGGGGCGTCGTGGGGCCTCCTCCGGGGCGGTCCCGGGCCGGATGAGCGGCCCGGGTCCCCGGCGGCCGTCCGAGGCGCTCCCTACTCGCCCAGGGCCCGCTTCAGTCCGGCCTTGTCCATCGAGGAGCGGCCGTGGATGTTGCGGCGCTGGGCCTCGGCGTAGAGCTGGTCGTAGGTCGGGCCCTCCGAGCCGCTGTGCGAGCGCTTGCCGCCGCGGCGCGAGGAGGACATGTCCTGCGTGGAGCTCTTGCTCGCGGTCTTCGCCTCGCCGGACCGCGCCCGCTCCTTGTTCACCGTGCGCGCGGCGATCTCCTCGGCGCGCTTCTCGCTCTCGCCCCGGTCCAGAGCGCTCTCCTTAATGTGCTCGTACTGCCGCTCCCGCTTGGCGTTCGATCCGCGCGGCATGACCCGCTCCTCTCCGTCCGGATGCGCTTGCCCCCGCGCCCGACGCCTGCCCGCCCCCGACGGGTCTAATCCGGTTCGTCCCGCTTCCTCCGGGGCGGGCGGTCGACCTCCAGCCAGACCACCTTGCCCATGGCTCCCGGCCCCTTGTCCCGGCTGCCCCAGTCGCCCGCGAGCCGGTCCAGGACCATCAGGCCGTGCCCGCCGGGCAGCGCGGGGGACCGGGGCGTCCGCACCCGCGGATGCTCCGGGCTGGCGTCGTACACCTCGACGCGCAGCCGCCCCCGCCCGTTCCGCAGGACGAACTGCTCGGGTCCGCCGGCGTGCAGGCAGGCGTTGGTGACGACCTCCGACACGAGGAGCAGGACGTCCTCGACGCGCTCCTCGGCCTCCTCGCCGTCCGCCGGGATCCACCCCCAGTCGGCCAGGGCCTTCGCGGTGAAGTCCCGGCAGCGCGAGACGACGCCGCGCGTCCCGTGCAGCACCAGCCTGCGGACCTGGTCCAGGGGACCGCCGTCGCCTTCGTCAGCCATGGGTGTCTCCCCCGTCCCGCGTCCCGGCGCCCTCGTCGGCCAGCGCCTCGGCCGCGTCCGCGTACACCCGGAAGACCGTCCGGGCGCCGGTGATGTCGAACATCCGGTCCACCGGCGGGTGGAGCCCGGCGAGGTCCAGGAGCCCGCCCCTCTCCAGCAGGCGCATACGGGCCCGCAACAGCTCGTTCAGGCCGGTCGAGTCGCAGAAGGTCAGACCGGAGCAGTCCACGACGACCCGCCGGGCCCGGGCGCATTCGTCCAGCGCCCGGCACAGCGGGCCGGCCGTGTCGTGGTCGAGCTCGCCGCCCAGCTCGAGGACGACCACCGCGTCGGGCACCCCGGGCCGGGCCCGGACGACGAACCGGGGGCCGGGGGGCGGCGGCCCCTCCCCCGTACTGTCGTCGGCGTCCATGGACACCGGCCCACCTCCTCGTACCGCTCTGCCAGACCACCTCTTCCCCAGTTTCGTGCAGATAGCCTCGATCGACACCCCTGGAAGGGTGCCGGATGCCGCCTAGCGGGGCTGGACCGCGCCGTCGTAGACGTGGTCCGGGGTGACGATCGAGGTGATCGCGCGGGCGAGCGGTGTGGACGGCTCCTGGCCCTGGCTGGTGATGTCCGTGTTGATCATGATGACGAGCGTGGCGTCCCGCTCGGGCAGATAGACGGTCACCGTCTCGTACCCCGGGATCGAACCGTTGTGCCCGATCCAGCCGTTGGCGTCGAAGATGCCGAGGCCGTAGCCGAGGCCGGGGTGGCCGGTCGGCAGCGTCCTGAGCCGCTGCGCCTGCGTCCGGGGGCTGAGCAGCTCGCCGGTGGCGAGGATCTTCGCCCAGCGGCGCAGGTCGTGCATGTCGGAGATCATCGCCCCGGCCGCCCAGGCCCAGCTGGGGTTCCAGTCGGTGGAGTCCACGACCGCGCCGCTGAGCGTCTGGTTCGTGTAGCCGCGGGGGTGCGGCTCGGGGAACTCGGGGCCGGTGGGGAGGAACGTGTGGCGCAGGCGGGCGGGGCGGAGCACGCGGTCGCGGAGGAATTCGTCCAGCGGTTGGCCGCTGACCTTCTCCACCACCAGGCCGAGGAGCACCAGGTTGCTGTTCGAGTACTCGAACTTCGCGCCCGGCGCGAAGGTGTTCTTGTGCCTGAAGCCGTAGGCGAGCGCCTCCTCCGGGGTGAAGGAGCGCTGCGGGTCGCTGAGCAGGTCGTGGATGAAGCCGGGGTCGGAGGTGTACGGGAAGAGGCCGCTGCGCATCTCGGCGAGGTGGCGCAGGGTGATCCGGTGTCCGTTCGGCACTCCGCGGACGTAGCGGGCGATGGGGGCGTCGAGGCGGATCCGGTGGTCGTCGACGAGCTCCAGGAGGGCGGTGACCGTGAAGGTCTTGGTCTCGCTGCCGATGCGGACGAAGCCGTCGGTGGTCATCGGCTCGCGGGTGACCTTGTCGGCGACGCCGGTCGCGCGGACGTAGCTTCCCTTGCCGGGCATCCACAGGCCGACGGCGACGCCGGGGATGCCGGCCTGCTTGCGGACGTCCTCGATGGCCCGGTCGAGCCGGGCGGTGAGCTCGGGGCCGAGTCCGCCGGGCGGGCAGTCGTCCTCGCCGTGCCTGACGACGGCGTCGCCGCTCACGGCGTGGACGGCGGCGGCGGGCGTGGCCGTCACGGGGGCCAGCACGGACGCCACGAGGAGCGTCGCGGCGAACAGCCGGCGGGAGGGGGTACGTCGCATGTCGGGGGTGCCTCTTCCGGGTCACGAGCTCGGGGTCGCGGGCTCAGGAGGGGCATCATCACCGCCGGAGGCCGGGGCGACGGGGCTCCGGTCCGGCGCGTGCGCGGCGAGTCCACCCGTACGGGGCCACGGGGGGGTAACCGGTACGGCCTCGGGGTCGGATAATGGCACCCCCTGACCACCGTGGAGACGAAGGACCGATGACGCTGAAAGAGGGCCTGCGGGTGAAGCTGGCGGTGGACCTCCGGCTGGGCCGGGTCGTCCCGGCGGGCGAGGACCCTGCGGAGGAGGGGGCCGGGGCGGGGTTCCTGGCCCTGGCCGCGGGCACCGAGGGCACCGTCGAGCGGGTGGACGAGGACCGGCCGCAGAGCCAGGAGGTCCGTGAGTACGAGCGGCTCAAGTCGCTCCTCGACGACTTCGGTCACCAGATGCCTCCGGGCAGCAGGCGGCAGTTGGAGGAGCAGGTCGGCTCGCTGGAGCCGGCGTGGACCGCCTACCGGGAACGGAGGCTCCGTCTGACGGTCCGTGTCCGCTTCGACAACGGCTTCGTCCTCGACGACGCGCCCGGCGACCTCTTCAGCACCGCCTGAACACGCGCGCTCCCCCATCTTTCAGTGCGCGGTCTTCCCTCAGCGCCCGGTTTTGCGATATCCGCAAACTTCTTTGCCACTCCCCCTCCCCCGGTCCGAGTCTGAGCGGCATCCGGTCTCGTCGAAGGGGGAACACACATGCCCACGAAATCCCTGACCGCCGCTCCACCCGCCCCGCTGGGCTCGCGCCGGCGCTGGACGGTGCTGGCGGTCTGCGCGCTCAGCATGTTCCTGGTCGGCGTCGACGCCACCATCGTCAACGTGGGACTGCCCGAGATCGGCCGGGGCCTCGACGTGGGCACCCGCGGTCTCGAATGGGTCGTGGACGCGTACACCGTGGTCATGGCCAGTCTGCTCATCGTCTCCGGTGCCCTCGCCGACCGCTTCGGGCGCCGCCGGGTCTTCCGGTGCGGGCTGCTCGTCTTCGGCCTGGCCTCCCTCGTGTGCGCCCTCGCCCCGTCGCCCGGCGTGCTGGTGGCGGCCAGGGCCGTCCAGGGGATCGGCGCCTCGATGCTGAGTCCGGTGGCCCTGGCGATCGTGGTGAACGCGATGCCCGACCCACGCGAACGGGCCCGCGCGATCGGCGTCTGGGCCTCGGTCTTCGGGCTGAGCATGGCGGCGGGCCCGGTCACCGGCGGGGCGCTCATCGCCGCGTTCGGCTGGCGCTCGGTGTTCTGGATCAACGCGCCGGTGGTGGTCCTCGCCCTCGTCCTGGTCGCCCTGTTCGTGCCGGAGTCGCGCGGAGAGCGTGCCCGCCGCCTCGACCTGCCCGGTCAACTGCTCCTCACCGTGGTGCTCTTCCTCACCGTCGGCCTCCTCATCGAAGGCCCCCGCATCGGCTGGACGTCACCCGCGGCCCTCACCGGTTACGCGCTGACCGCGGCGGCCGCGGCCGGCTTCGCCCGGGTCGAACTCCGGCGCGAGGAGCCCCTGATGGACCTCGGCCTGTTCCGCCGCCCGCCGTTCGTCACGGCGGTGCTCGGCGCGACGGCGGTCTTCGTCGCCCTCAACATGACCCTGCTGCTCAGCACCCTCTACCTCCAGCAGGCCCGCGGCTGGACACCGCTCGCGACCGGCGCCGCGACCCTGCCCATGGCGCTCGGCGCCACGCTGTGCGCGCCCTGGTCCGGCGTACTGGTGGGCCGCGTCGGGCCCAGGCGCCCGCTGGTCCTCGCGGGCGGGTTCACCGCGGCCGGCGGCCTCTGCCTCATGGGCCTGGACGGCGACACGAGCGTGTGGCGGATCCTGCTCGCCTTCCTGCTGATCGGCATCGGCTTCGGCTTCGCCAACGCCCCGCTGACGAACACCGCGGTCGGCGGCCTGCCGCCGTCCCGGGCCGGAGTGGCGGGGGCGATCACCTCCACCTCGCGCCAGGTCGGCGTGGCGGTCGGCATCGCCGTCGCCGGCGGGCTGGTCGCGGGCAGCACCCCGGCCGACCTCCCCGCCGCGACCCGCCCGGGCTGGCTCGTCGTGTCGGCGTGCGGCCTCTTCCTCCTGGTGGTGGCACGCGCCGCGCGACCGAAGGCTTAGGAGATCTTGTTCAGTAGGAGCGGCGCATGAGCTCGTCGGCCCAGGCGGGCTGCATGGTGGGGCCCTGGGGGCCGACCTCCGTCATGTACGGCTTGATGTCGAGGACCGGCGTGCCGTCGACCGCGTCCAGACCCCGCACATGGCGGTCCGGTCCGTCCGTGCGGATCAGGCGGCAGCAGTTCCGCGATCATTCGGCGCGCTCTTCGGCCTCTTCGGTGGCACGTCTCCACGCGCGCAGGAGCTCGCTCGGCAGCCGACCGCGGTCCGGTACGGCGAAGCCCTGGGCCCGGCCCCACACCCGGAGTTCGTGCGTGGGGATCCCGCCGGGGCGCATGACCGGCAGCGCGGGGGATGTGGTGATCCAGTACCGGCGCTTGGTCCCGTGGTCGGTCGTCCGGACGTCCTCCAGGACGCCGCCGTTGCGTTCGATCGTCCGGGCGGAGCCGGAGTTGTCCTCGTCGCAGGTGACCAGGACCCGGTCGAGGCCCAGGTCCCGGGCCCTGACGACGAGTTCGCCCAGGGCCCAGGCCGCCACGCCCCGGTGCCGGGCGGACGGCCGCACGCTGTAGCCGATGTGGCCGCCGGCGTCGAGGAGGAAGTCGTCGAGCGAGTGCCGGAGTTCGGCGGCGCCGAGGTAGCTGTCGCCGTCGACGATCCACAGGTACGTGGCGTGGACGCGGCCCGGGGCCGCGGGCACCGTCGCGTCGCCCTGGCTGCGCAGCCTCTCCACCCAGGCGGCGAAGGCGTCCGGCCGGTCGAGTCCGCCGTCCGGGGCGAGCCGGAGTCCCGCGCCGTCCTGCTGCGCGTCGGCGGGCCACTCGTCGCACGCCTCCGTCCAGGAGGCATGCAGTCGGGCGGTGGGAGTGATCAGTGCCAGCATGGCCGCGACAGTACCGCTCCCGACCGACACTCCCGCCGGTCGGCCCCGTGCCCGGGAGGCCGTACCGCCCGCCGGTCGGCCCACCGCCGGAAGGCCGTACCGCCCGCCGCCGGAAGGTCGTACCACCTGCCGTCGACGCCGTGTCCGTCCACCGCGACGCCGTCGGGGAGTTCGTGCTCTCCGGCTCCCCGACGGCGTCACCGGTCTCGTCGCCCGTCCCGGCGGGCGGCTCGTCGCCCGTTCGGCCGCCGCCCTGAGCGACCCCGTCTCAGGGCCCTGTCCGTGCGGCCGGGCGTCCCGCTACGGGACCCAGTGGTTGCCCGAGGCCGTGATCATGACCTGGAGCTGGATGCTGGCCGAGAAGTAGCTGCTCGTGTCGATCGGGGTCGCCAGCATCTTGTTCCAGAGGGCGTCCAGCCAGGCCTGGCTGCCCGGGTCGGTCATCGCCGCCACCGCGAACGGGGCGAAGAAGGCGGCCTCGCTGCCCGAGGAGATCTGGGTGCCGTTGAGCTTGTAACCGACGGCGATCTTGTTCGGGTCGCCGCCGGTCTTCGTCTTGATCCAGCCGTTGAGCTTCCGGGCGGCGGCGAGGGACGTGGCGTCGCCGCTGGTCACCGCGTCGTCGGCGATGCGCCACGGCGTACGGCAGGCGTTCCACCAGTAGGCGCCGTCGTTGGGGTCCTCCAGGACCTGCCCCGGGGCGGGCTTGGGCGTGGTGTTCGTGTCGACGACGAAGTCGGGCAGGAGTCCGGTGCCGGAGGCGTAGGTGGACTGGAGGCGGGAGATCTGCGTCTGGTGCGCGCCGCGCACGGCGTCCCAGGTGGTGTCGCCCGAGGCCGCGCGGAAGGCGCGGAAGTGGTCGACCATCCAGTCCGAGGTGCGGGAGATGTAGTAGTACTGGTCGCCGGAGCTGCTCCAGTCGCCGAGCTTCAGGAGTTTGGTCGTCGGGTTGACCTCGTCCTTCTTGATGGCGGCGATGTGCTTGAGCGCGAGGTCCTTGTAGTCGTACGTGCCGGCGCTGCCCCACTGCTTGTCGGCGAGGAGCAGGCCGTAGGCGACGTCCATGTCTCCGTCGGTGGCGCCGTCTCCGCCGTTGACGCTCTTGCAGGCGGTGTCCTGTTCGGCGGCGAGGAGGTTCGGGTTGACGGAGGACGGGTGGTCGATCTTCCACTTGACGAGGCCGTCGAAGATCTTCTTGGCGTCCGGGTCGGCGCCCGCCATGGTGGCGGTGACGACCATGCCGTAGCCCTGGGCCTCGGCGACGTAGGGGTGGTCGGCGTCGGGCGAGATGATCTGGTACCAGCCGTTGCCGCAGTTCTGCCGGACGAAGGCGGCCTTCCACCGGTTGTAGTAGTCGACGACCTTCTGGTCGAGGGCGGACCGCGTGCCGGAGGGCTTCAGGATGCCGGCGGCGTAGGGCTTGAGGTGGCTGCCGAAGGGGACGGCCGGTCCGCCGCCGCCCCCGCCGGTGCCGGTGGGTGCGCCGTACACCTGGAACTCCCAGAGGGAGTAGCCGTACGGCGTGCCGCGGCCCGTGCCGTACATCCGGACGTACCGGCCGCTGCCGGAGACCGTGAGGTCGTCGGTCGCCCCGTCGCCGGCGGTGGTGGAGTAGACGTCGGTCCAGGTCGACCCGTCGGCGGAGGTCTGGATGCGGTACGCCTTGCCGTACGCGGCCTCCCAGTCGAGCTTCACCCGGGAGATCGTGTGGTCGGCGCCGAGGTCGATCCGTATCCACTGCGGGTCGACCCCCTCGACGCTCGCCCAGCGGGTGGCCGTGCTGCCGTCCACCGCGAGGCCGGGCCCGAAGGCCGAGGTCTCGACGGACGAGGCGGTCACCGTCTTTCCGCCGGACACCAGGCCGTCGGCGGCCTGCGCCTGCGGCATGACCGTCAGGGGCAACGCCAGCAGACCCACGAGCCCGAGAAGCGAGACGCTTCGTCGACGCATGTCAACTCCCTTTCCCTCCATGGCCAATGGTTAGGAAATATTCCTAACCATTGGCGGGGAGAGTAGAGAGGCCGCACCTCCGGCGCAAGACCCCGCGCACGGGCGGACTCAGGTGCGCGCGTCCCGGAGTGCCGTGCGGACCGCCCACACCACCGACACCAGCGGCACCGCCACCACCGCGCCCACGACACCCGCGGCGATCGAGCCCGCCACGACCGAGATGGCCACCACCAGCGGATGGAGCCGCACCGCCCAGCTCATGACCAGCGGATGGAGCAGGTGCCCCTCGATCTGACCGATGATCACGATCAGGGCGATGACGAGGCCCGCCACCAGCGGGCCCTTCGAGGCGAGCGCCACCACGGCGGCGATCGCGAGGGCGATCGGCGAGCCGATGAGCGGGACGAAGGCGGCGAAGAACTCCAGGAGGGCGAGGGGCACCGCCAGCGGGACCCCGAGGGCCCAGAGGGCGATGCCGACGAGCACGGCGTTCGTCGCGGCCACCAGGACGATGCCGTGCGTGTAGCCGGTGAAGGTGCTCCAGGCCGCGCGCCCGCCGATGCCCACCCGGCCGCGCACCGACCTCGGCAACTGCTCCTGGAACCAGGACCAGTGCCGGTCCCCCGAGTGGATGAAGAACACCGAGGAGAACAGGCCGAGGGCCAGCGTGGCGAAGACGGCGACGACGTGGCCGGCTCCGCTCACCGCCGTGCTGAGCAGGGCCGACCGGTGGCTGGAGAGGTAGTCCCCGATCCTGGACTGCACTCCGGAGAGCGTGTCGGGGTCGAGGCGGAACGGCGGCCGCTCCAGCCAGTCCTCGATCCGCCCGACGCCCGCCCGGAACTCGCGCACGAGCGTCGTCCGCTCCCCCGCGACCGCCTCGCCGACCAGCGCGAGCACCCCCAGGACGAGCACGATGCTGCCGACCAGGGTGAGGGCGACGGCCAGCGGGCGGGGCAGCAGCCGGGCGACCAGGTCGGCGACGGGCCGGAGCAGCGCGGTGATCACCAGGCCCAGGAAGACGGCCACCCCGATCTCGTGGAAGCGCCCGAGCACCGCGAACAGGCTGTAGACGAGGAGGCCGACGGCGAGCAGCCGCCACGCGTAGGCGGCGGCCGTACGGAGGAAGGGGGAGACCGTCGGGGGTGTGCCTGGCTGCATGGCCATCGACGTACCACCGCCGGCGCACGGCACCACCCCCGAGGCCCCGGATTCGCCCGACCCGGGCGCGGCATTCGGCCGTCCGGCGAAGGCGGGCGCGCGGCGCGGCGGCTCCCTGGGGCCTCCGACGCCGCCCCGGCTCCCGTGCGCCCCCTCCCGCCGGGGGCGGTGGGCTCAGCCGCCGGTGAGCAGCATCGCGAGGGCCACCAGGCCGAGCAGCGCGAGGTACGCGCACGCGTGGACCCGGTCCGGGATCCGGGGCGGGCGGCGGCGGAGGACGGCGATGACCGGGAGGGCGCCCAGGAGCAGCGCCCCCGCCGCGTACGGATCGACCAGACCGACCAGGCCGGTGCCGGTCGCGGCCGGGGGCGGGGAGGCGGCGAGGGAGACCGCGACGGCCGGGAGCGCCACGGCGAGGGTGAGGGGGTTGGCCAGCGCGGTCGCGATCCGCATGGGGTGGCCGGCCCGGCGCATGGCGGGGACGGTCATCACGCTGCCGCCGACGCCGAGGAAGGCGGCGACCACGCCGATCGGGGCGCCGGCGGCGGCCGGCAGCGGCCGCGGGGTCCGCGCCGGCTCCGCGCCCGGCGGGGTCGCGGTGCGGAGGAAGCCGGGGCGGAGCAGCAGGTCGAGGGCGGTCAGGGCGGTGTACGCGACGAACGCCCAGCGGGCGAGGGCCGGCGGGGCGAAGCGGGACGCGTAAGCCCCGGCGCAGGCGCCCGCCGCGAGCAGGGGCAGCAGTGCGCCGCTGCCGCGCAGGGCGAGGAGCACGGGCCGCGGGGTGACGGCCGTGGCGAAGGCGGCGTTCACGACCATCACCAGGGCCGAGGTGGCGGTGGCCACCGGGAGGGCCGCCGTGCCGAGGGCGGCGTCCGCCCACACCACGACCGGGACCGCCACGAACCCGCCGCCGAACCCGAACAAGACCGTCGTCGCTCCGGTGAGGAGCCCGATCGCCATCAGTGTCACCACGTCCATGGCTCAAGATCACCAGGTGGCCCGGGGTTCCCGCATGCGATGGTCGGCAGGATTCCTTCGCGTCTCGGCCGGTACGGTGGCCCGGTGAAGAACATCCCGCTGGACGCCGTCGACCACCTCGACCGGGCCGTGCTGCCGATCGGCACCGACTACGCGGCGGGGCAGGTCCTGGACTGGCACGAGCACCGGCGGACGCAGTTCCTCTACGGGGCGACCGGCGTCATGGTCGTCGAGACCGCCGACGGCACGTGGACGGTCCCGCCCGAGCGGGCGGTGCTGATCCCGGCCGCGACCCCGCACCGGGTCCGGATGCTGGGCGTGAGCACCCGCAGCCTGTACGTGGAGCCGGGCGTCGTTCCGTGGTGGCCGGCCCGCTGCACGGTGGTGGACGTGCCGCCGCTGCTGCGCGAACTGCTGCTGGCGGCGGTCGAGTTCCCGCCCGACTACGGCCTGTCGGGGCGGGAGGGCGCCATCGCGACGCTGCTGCTGCACGAGATCGCCGCGCGCTCCCCGCTCCCCTTCCATGTCGCGATCCCCGCCTCCGGCGACCTCGCGACGCTGTGCCGGGAGTACCTGGCCGCCCCGGACGCCGCCGTCACCAACACCGACTGGGCGGCCCGGTCCGCGCTGAGCGAGCGGGCGTTCACCCGGCGCTTCCGCGCGGAGACGGGTGAGAGCCCGGCCGTCTGGCGGTCCCGTGCCCGGCTCCTCGCGGCCGTGCCCCTGCTGCGTACCGCGACGGTCACCGAGGTCTCGGGCCGGCTCGGGTACGCCTCTCCGGCCGCGTTCACGGCGGCGTTCACGCGGGCGTTCGGCACGCCGCCGTCCCGGTTCCCGGCGGGCCGGGGCTGATCGCCGCTCCGAGCGGGTCACTCGTTCAACGGGTCACCGTCCACTTCTGGTGGGCGCCGCCGGAGCAGGTCCAGATCTGGAGCCTGGTGCCGTTGGCGGAGCTGGTGCCGGTGGCGTCCAGGCACTTGCCGGACTGCGGGTTCACCACGTCCCGGGCGGCGTCGGCGGTCCAGCGCTGGGCGCCCGTGCCGTTGCACTCCCACAGTTGGACGGGGGTGCCGTCGGCCGTGCCGCCGGAGGTGACGTCGAGGCACTTGCCGAGCGCGCGGACGGTTCCGTCGGCCGCGAGGGTCCACTGCTGGGCGGCGGTCCCGTTGCAGTCGTAGAGCTGGACGGGGGTGCCGTTCGCGGTGTTCGCGCCGGCCACGTCGACGCACTTGCCGCCGATGCCCGTGATCGGTCCGGCGGTGGCGGGGGCGTCGGCGGTGGTGACGCGGACGTGGTCGACGACGAGTTGCTTCGGGAAGGTGGTGGACGCGTCCGGGTCGCCGGGCCAGTAGCCGCCGACGGCGAGGTTGAGGATGAGGAAGAAGGGCTTGTCGAAGACCCAGGTCCGGCCGCCGAGGTCGGCGGGCGTGCGGGTCTGGTAGACCGTCCCGTCCACGGACCAGCTGATCAGGTGGGGCGACCAGTCCACGGCGAAGGTGTGGAAGGCGTCGGCGAAGACCTGTCCGCCCGGCAGGGTGGAGGGGGCGCCGATGCCTCCGGAGCCGGAGTAGCCGGGGCCGTGCAGGGTGCCGTGCACGGTGGACGGTTCGAAGCCGACGTTCTCCATGACGTCGATCTCGCCCGAGTTCGGCCAGCCGACCTGGCCGATGTCGTTGCCGAGCATCCAGAAGGCGGGCCACATGCCCTGGCCGCGCGGCACCTTCATGCGGGCTTCGACGTGCCCGTACTTCGTGGTGAACCTGCCGGCGGTGTTGAGCCGGGCGGAGGTGTACTCGCAGCGCCCGTACCAGCACTGGTAGTTGCCCGGGTTCTCCTTGCGGGCGGTGATGACCAGGTGGCCCTGTCCGTCGAGCGCGGCGTTGGCGTTGCCGGCCGTGTAGTACTGGCGCTCGTGGTTGCTGACGTTGTCTCCGGTCTCGGTCTGCCACCGCGTGCCGTCGACGGCGGAGCCGGCGGGGCCGTCGAAGTCGTCGGAGAAGGTGACGGCGGCCGTCCCGGCCACGGGCCGGAGCGCTTCACTCGGCTGCGCGGCCGGGCCGAGCGCCGCGACGGCCAGGGCGAGCGCGAGGGCCGTCAGGGCGGAGGACAGGGGGCGCAGTGGGGAGCGCCGTCGTGGGCGGGAGGAGGTCATGGGGCTCTCTTCCGTCGGCTGTGGGGGGGGCGGCGGGACGGTCCACTTCGCCGCCCTCATGATTTAAGGAGTGAAGGAAGGGGCCGTCAAGACGTGCGACGCCCCTTCCGACTCCCTTCCGAATCCCTTCCGAATCCCTTTGGATCAGCGGGGGTTGGCCGCGTGGGTGAGGGTCTCCCAGGCCACGAAGAGGTTATTCGTGCCCGCGGGCCGGCCCGCTTCGGTGAGCTTCTGGGTGTTCGTCATGGCGTACCCCATGCGGCCGTGCAGCGCGTTGAAGCCGACCTCGGTGACGGGCCCGAGATGGTCCTTGAGGGTGCCGCCGCAGAGCCAGGACGGGACGGGTTCGCCGAGTTCGTACTTCGCGTGGAGGCCGAGGGCGTGGCGCAGCCGGTCGGCGATCTCGGGGTAGAGGTCCTGGCCCTGGATGCGGCTCGTCTCGGCGATGTGCGAGATCGCGGACAGTCCGTAGCCGGTGTGGGCGAGGTCGCGGCAGGTCTCCTGGCTGAGGCCGTCGACGAAGGTGGTCTGCCCCTGCCAGTACCGGACGATCTCGTCGCGGGTGTCGAGGCCGCTGCCCGGTGCCGTCTTCGGCAGGGCGCCGTCGCCCGTGAGGTAGATGTACGCGGGGACGCGGCCGCGGAACGTGGTGACGGCCTTGTCGTAGGCGGCGCGGTCCTCCAGGAAGACGGCGATCCCGATGGCCGCCTCGGTCATGCTGAGCTCCCAGTTGCCGTTGGACCGGGAGCCGTTGGCCACCTCGGGGAGGTAGACGGTGCGGAGCATGGTCTTGAAGCGGTCGACGCGGGCCTGCGGCCAGCCGGTGTAGGTGTACCGGATGATCTCGGCGGCCCGCGGCCAGGAGGAGCCGGCCCAACCGGTCTGGAGGGGCGCGTTGGAGTTGGTGTGGTCGGTGATCACGCCGGACCAGGCGTCCATGATCTCGATGGCCTTCTCGGCGTACCGGCTGTCGCGGGTGACGTACCAGGCCAGGGAGAGCGTGTACGCGGCGAGGGCGTCCTCGCGTTCGTCGGTGCAGCCGTGGTTCGGGTTCGAGTACGAGCCGCACTCGACGACCGGGCGGGGCTTCGGAACCCGGGCGAGCGAGGCGTACTTGCTCGCCGCCATCTGGTCGAAGGCGCCCTTCCAGGGCTGCGCGCCGGCGAGGACCTTCTCCCGGGTGAAGTCGAGCTGGCCCCGGGAGACCAGGACGCCGGGGTGGACGAACGTGGTCGGGGCGGCTTCGGCGCGGCCGGCTCCGGGGGTGGCGACGAGTGCGGCCAGGAGGCCGGCGAGGACGAGGGGGGCGGTGAACCATCTGGTCATGCGGCTACCTCTTATTCACGTACGTGAACGAGCGACGGCTGTCGAGGCTGGAACCTAAAGGTCTGAACCAGAGGCGTCAAGAAGGCCCGTTCATGCCGGACCGGTCGCGCGGACGGCTCGCCGCACTCACCAGCGGAGGCCTGGCGTTCAAGGTTGTGAATCACCTGGGGAACGTCACGGCGGCCCGTGTCGTCGGGGCGGGCCTGCCTTCCGTACGATTCCCCCCGTTGCCACTCATACGTCTGAAGGAGATCCCATGGCCCAGGTCACGCTGAAGGGCAGCCCCGTGCAGGTCAACGGCGCTCTGCCGACCCCCGGCAGCCAGGCCCCCGACTTCACGCTCGTCGCCGAGGGGCTGGCGGACAAGTCGCTGAAGGACTTCGCCGGTCTGCGCAAGGTCCTCAACATCTTCCCGAGCGTCGACACGCCGACGTGCGCCTCCTCCGTCCGCGCCTTCAACGAGAAGGCCGGGCAGCTGGACAACACGGTCGTCCTCTGCATCTCCGCCGACCTGCCCTTCGCCCAGGCCCGCTTCTGCGGCGCCGAGGGCCTGGAGAACGTCAAGAACCTCTCGACGCTCCGCGGCCGCGAGTTCCACACCAACTACGGCGTGGAGATCGCGGACGGGCCGCTCGCCGGTCTGACGGCCCGCGCCGTCGTCGTCCTCGACGAGAACGACACGGTGCTGCACGCTCAGCTCGTGGGCGAGATCGCCGACGAGCCGAGCTACGACGAGGCGCTCGCCGCCCTGAAGTAGTCCCCGGCGGTTCCCCGCGGTCCTCGCCGACGGCGGGTCACGACAGGAGCCCTCCACCGACACCGGTCGGTGGAGGGCTCCTGTCGTCTCACCGCGCGGGGGCGCAGCCCGGGCAGAGCCCCCGGTAGATCACGTCCGCCTTCGACACCGCGAAGCCGAACCGCTCCGTCGGCGGGAGGACCGCGAGCGGGTCCCCCGAGGGGCGGACGTCGCGGATGATCCCGCAGTTCGAGCAGACCAGATGCTGGTGCGAGCGGTGCGCGTTCGGGTCGTAGCGCTTGGCCCGCCCGTCCGTGGAGAGCTCCACGACCTCCCCGAGGGCGACCAGTTCACCGAGGGTGTTGTAGACCGTCGCCCGCGCGATCTCCGGCAGGCGCTCCACCGCGCGCGCGTGGACCTCGTCCGCCGTGAGGTGCACGTGCTCCCCGGCCAGGACCTCCGCGACGACGCGGCGCTGGGACGTCATCCGCCAGCCACGCGCGCGCAGGCGCTCCAGCAGGTCACTCATGTTTCACCTCGGCGGCATCGGCAAACTTGGGGTTCTTCTTGACTTGGACAAGGTCCATCGTAGGATCGGTTTCGTAAATGGCCAAGGGACAGGAAGACTCCAGCACGGCGGGAGAAGCACACGTGACACCCGCGCCAGGCCCGTCCGCCGAAACGCACTTCCTGAGCACAGTGATCCGCCATGTCCGGAAGGATTCCCATGTCTGAGAACCACGACGCAATCGTCACCGACGCGAAGGCGGAGGGCGCCGGCGGCTGCCCCGTCGCGCACGGGCGTGCCGCCCACCCCACCCAGGGCGGCGGCAACAGCCAGTGGTGGCCGAACCGGCTGAACCTGAAGATCCTCGCCAAGAACCCCGCCGTGGCCAACCCGCTCGGTGAGGACTTCGACTACGCGGAGGCCTTCCAGAGCCTCGACCTGCCGGCCGTGAAGCAGGACATCGCCGAGGTCCTGACCACCTCGCAGGACTGGTGGCCCGCCGACTTCGGCCACTACGGCCCGTTCATGGTCCGCATGGCCTGGCACAGCGCCGGCACCTACCGCATCAGCGACGGCCGGGGCGGCGCCGGCGCCGGCCAGCAGCGCTTCGCGCCGCTGAACAGCTGGCCGGACAACGGCAACCTGGACAAGGCGCGCCGTCTGCTGTGGCCGGTGAAGAAGAAGTACGGCCAGAGCCTCTCCTGGGCCGACCTCATGATCCTCGCGGGCAACGTCGCCCTGGAGTCGATGGGCTTCGAGACCTTCGGCTTCGCCGGTGGCCGCGCGGACGTGTGGGAGCCCGACGAGGACGTCTACTGGGGCCCGGAGACCACCTGGCTCGGCGACGAGCGCTACACCGGCGACCGCGAGCTGGAGAACCCGCTCGGCGCCGTGCAGATGGGCCTCATCTACGTCAACCCGGAGGGCCCCAACGGCAACCCGGACCCGATCGCCGCGGCCCGCGACATCCGCGAGACCTTCCGCCGGATGGCGATGAACGACGAGGAGACCGTCGCCCTCATCGCCGGCGGCCACACCTTCGGCAAGACGCACGGCGCCGGCCCGGCGGACCACGTCGGCGACGACCCCGAGGCCGCGCCGCTGGAGGCCCAGGGCCTCGGCTGGAAGAGCTCGTACGGCACCGGCAAGGGAGCCGACGCGATCACCAGTGGTCTGGAGGTCACCTGGACCACGACGCCGACCCAGTGGGGCAACGGGTTCTTCAAGAACCTCTTCGAGTACGACTACGAGCTCACCAAGAGCCCGGCCGGCGCCCACCAGTGGGTCGCGAAGGACGCCGAGGCGATCATCCCGGACGCGTACGACCCGGAGAAGAAGCACCTCCCGACGATGCTCACCACCGACCTGTCGCTGCGCTTCGACCCGGTCTACGAGCAGATCTCCCGGCGCTTCTACGAGAACCCGGAGGAGTTCGCGGACGCCTTCGCCCGCGCCTGGTACAAGCTCACCCACCGCGACATGGGCCCGGTCGCCCGCTACCTCGGCTCCGAGGTCCCGTCCGAGGTGCTCCTCTGGCAGGACCCGCTGCCGGAGCGCACGGGCGAGCTCGTCGACGCCGCGGACATCGCCTCCCTCAAGGAGAAGATCCTCGGCTCGGACCTGACGGTCACGCAGCTGGTCTCCGCCGCCTGGGCCGCCGCCTCCTCCTTCCGCGGCAGCGACAAGCGCGGTGGCGCCAACGGCGGCCGCATCCGCCTGGAGCCGCAGCGCAACTGGGAGGTCAACAACCCGGACGAGCTGGCGCAGGTGCTGCGCGTCCTGGAGGGCGTCCAGGAGTCCTTCAACTCCGCCCAGACCGGCGGCAAGCAGGTCTCCCTCGCCGACCTCGTCGTCCTCGCGGGCGTCGCGGCGGTCGAGAAGGCGGCCGCGGACGCCGGTCACTCCGTCGAGGTGCCCTTCACCCCGGGCCGTGTGGACGCCGCCCAGGAGCAGACGGACGTCGAGTCCTTCGCCGCCCTGGAGCCCACCGCGGACGGCTTCCGCAACTACCTGGGCAAGGGCAACCGCCTGCCGGCCGAGTACCTGCTCATCGACAAGGCGAACCTGCTCACCCTGAGCGCGCCCGAGCTGACCGTCCTCGTCGGCGGTCTGCGCGCCCTGGGCGTGACCCAGCCGCAGTCCTCGCTCGGTGTCCTCACCGAGACGCCCGGCAAGCTGACGAACGACTTCTTCGCCAACCTGCTGGACCTGGGCACGGAGTGGAAGTCCACCTCCGCCGACCAGACCACCTTCGAGGGCCGTGACACGGTCACCGGCGCGGTCAAGTGGACGGGCAGCCGCGCCGACCTGGTCTTCGGCTCCAACAGCGAACTGCGCGCGCTGGCCGAGGTCTACGCGAGCGACGACGCGAAGGAGAAGTTCGTGAAGGACTTCGTGTCGGCGTGGGACAAGGTGATGAACCTGGACCGGTTCGACATCGCCTGATCCTCGCCGCTGATCCTCAGCGCGACTCCGGGCCGCCTCGCGCAGCAGGTCCACGACC